>NZ_BAAAFC010000005.1 GCF_039523335.1 Marinobacter szutsaonensis
GCTTCGTGCGTACATGCTTGGAAGCAGCTAACCAGGCGCGTCACTCGGATGCCTTTGTCTCCGCTTCGCTATGCCAAAGTCACCGGTGCGCTTCGGCGTTAATGGAAAAGGCTTCGGTCTTTTGGGTGGCTTTGTGACAGTAGCCTTGGTGCCGGCATTGGCAGCCAAACCCGCTTAACTTGGTGAGCACCAAAGCTGTCAGAGTCTGCATCCGATTTTGTTGCTTCAATCAGCAAGGGTGTTGGTAGTACATCGGCGTTCGTCGCTAAAAATGTCGAAACATAACTATCGGTTCCAAGCGACGCCCATAGAGCAGAAGGTGGGAATACCATAAGATAGGCGGGTGACTAGCTGCGAGCGTGGTGCCGTCTTAGCCGGGTGCTGTGCGCAGTTTTATTTTTCCAACCCAATCATCAAGATAAGTCATTACCTATGTTGAATGCCTCGTCGACCCGCCTCAATAAATACATCAGCAGCAGCGGTATGTGCTCGCGCCGCGAAGCGGACCGTTACATTGAACAGGGCAACGTATCTCTGAATGGCCGGCGTGCTGAGGTGGGCGATCTGGTCATGCCCGGAGATACGGTAAAGGTTAACGGGCAGCTGATCGAGCCGCCAGAGCCCGACGACTTCGTTTTCATTGCACTGAATAAACCCGTGGGCGTCGTCAGTACGACGGACACCAGTGAGCCTAATAACATCCAGCGCTTTGTGGGCCACGGTACCCGAATATTCCCCATTGGTCGGCTGGATAAAGACTCCCAGGGCCTGATCTTTTTAACCAGTAACGGCGATCTGGTGAATAAGATTCTGCGCGCTGGCAACGAGCATGAAAAAGAATACCTGGTGGAAGTAGATAAGCCCATTACCAAGGGCTTTATTGAGGGGATGACCAAAGGGGTGCCGATTCTGGGCACCGTGACCAAGAAGTGTAAGGTGCAACAGGAGTCCACCAGGGTCTTCAGGATCACCCTGGTGCAGGGCTTGAACCGCCAGATCCGCCGTATGTGCGAACACTTCGGTTACGATGTGGTCAAGCTGGAGCGTGTTCGCATCATGAATGTGAACCTCAAAGGCCTGGACGTTGGCGAATGGCGCGACCTCACTCAGAAAGAGCTGAATGGCATTATGGACGCCATCAAAGACTCATCGTCTGAGGCGCCGGCCGGGCAGAAAACCACGCAGAAACGGTCCGGTAAAAAGCCCGGTCAGAAACGTGGTGGCCCACCCAAAGCCAAAAAAGCCGGCGCTAGCCCCAAGGGCCGGCAACAGCCGGGGAAACCATCGGGCAAACCGGCGAAACCCGGCAAGGGCGGTCATAAAAACAGGCCGGGTGGCAAGCCTGGCGGTAAACCAGTCGGTAAAAACACGGGGCCAAAGTCAAAACGGCCACGCAAGCCAAGCGTCAAGAAAGCGCGTGGCTAGCGGCCAGTTTTCCGGCCATCAATCAGCCTTTGAAGCCTTTGGCCACCACGTAGACCTCGCGGGAGCGGGCGCGTGACGCATCGGGTTTGCGAATCAGGACCTTGCTGAACGACGAACGCACGTCTTTGAGGTACTCGTCATAGCCCACCCCCTGAAACACCTTGGCGACAAAACAGCCGCCGGGCTTCAGGACCTGGCGGGCCATATCCAGGGCCAGCTCCACCAGATACATGGACGCTGCCTGGTCGGCCACATTGATACCGCTGATGTTGGGGGCCATGTCCGAGACCACCAGGTCCACCGGGGCGTTGTCCAGGGTGGCCATGATGTCGTCAAAGACCTCGTCTTCGGTAAAGTCTCCCTGGATGAAGTCCACACCCGCTATGGCATCCATGGGCAGAATATCGGACGCGATCACGCGGCCCTTGGCGCCGACCCTGGTCGCCAATACCTGCGACCAGCCGCCCGGTGCACTGCCAAGGTCCATGGTCACCATGCCGGGGCGAACCAGCTTGTCTTTCTCAATCAGCTCGAGCAGCTTGTAGCTGGCGCGGGAGCGATAGCCATCAGCTTGCGCGCGTTTCACATACACATCATTGACGTGCTCATCAAGCCATTGCTGGCTGCTTTTGGATCTGGCCATGTCATTGCTCTGAATAGAACCTGAAGTGTGCGCGGATTATACCTGCTCCGGCAGGGGGCTGTAACATGGGGAAATCCCGATCCATGCTAGTATTCACTGGCTTATTGGTTTGAGTAGCGCGCGATGAAACTGGATGACATAAAAAAGCTGCATAAGAAGAAAGGCCGCAAAGATCTGGGCTGTTTTTTGGTGGAAGGCGAGCACCTGATCCTGGAGCTGGAAAAGGCGGCCAGAGCCATTCCTGCATTCCGGCAGGCGAAAGTTTATGTCAGTGAAAGCTACGGCGACGTGGCGACATCGCTGGAACAGGTACGTATTACTGACAAGCAAATGCAAAAGATTGCCGATACGCAGACCCCGCAGGGCATTGTTGCGGTGGTGCCGTTTCGTACTGCTGAGCCGCTCTCTGCGCCTTCTGTTGATGCGGGTGAAACACCCCACGAAAAAACCATTTATTTATACGAAGTTCAGGACCCGGGCAACCTGGGTACCATTTTGCGAACCTTGGCCTGGTTCGGCGGTTTTCGCTGCGTATTAAGCCCCAACAGTGTGGACCCCTATAACCCAAAAGTGGTGCGCGCGAGTATGGGGGCGATTTTCCATTTGCCCATTGAATTGGATGTGAGTATCAACGAGCTGAAAACGCGCTATGATCACTTTGCGTGCCTGGATATTACCGGAGCACCACTCTCCAGTGAAAGCTTTACAACGCAACGGTGCTTTATATTTGGCAATGAAGCGCGCGGAGTTCCCCACGACGAACTGGCCGGGCTTGATGTGACCGCGTATTCCATTAAAGGGGCCGGCGTTCTTGAATCGCTGAATTTGGCCACGGCCGTCAATATGTGCGCGTACGAACTGAATCGCTAGCTTCGACACCGCTCACAGATCCGGTCATGGGGTCTCGGAATCCTGCAAGAAAAGGCCTCCGTTTGAGGTATAAAGAAAGGATTTAACAATCGGCTGCACAGCGACCGATTTTCCACCGCTTCGCTCTGCTTTTGTTTGCAGCTCATGGGCGACGTTAACGATATGGAGCCTGTGTGAAGTATTTTGCGTACGGATCCAATATGTCTCTCCCAAGACTGAAAGAGAGGGTGCCCGGTGCCGAGCGAATCACTATGTTCACGCTTGTTGAGCATTCTCTCCGGTTTCATAAGTGGAGCAGAGTAGATGGTTCGGCAAAGTGCGATGCGCTGTTTACTGGAAATCCCGATGACCACATCATTGGCGCGCTTTTCGAGATACCGGGGCACGAGAAAGGAGCGCTAGACCAGGCTGAGGGACTAGGCTTCGGCTATCAGGAGAAACGGGTTACGGTAACGGATGCTCAGGGGAATGCCCTGGAAGCGTTTACCTACTATGCAACGGATACCGATCCATCCTTGCTGCCTTACTCCTGGTATTTGCATCACGTGATCTACGGCGCGAAAGAAATCGGGGTTCCAGACGACTATCTGGAGGCCGTCTCAGCCACGAAAAGCCGGGAAGATCCTGATCGGGAAAGAGATGCCAGAGAGCGGGCGATATACCGTTAAAAAATGGGTTCGCCCGTTGCCTTGACCGCATAGAACAGGCAATCACTCTTCGCAATGACCGGGTTGGTGGTAATCATAAAGGCCTTGATGGCCTGGGCGGGGTAGATCTGCCCATCCCTGACCCGAAGAACCTGTTCCATGTTCTCGATCCGGTTGTGGCTGATTGCGGTGAGGATGCCGAGGCCCTTTTTGCCAATCCATCCCAGGGGCTCATCCGGGGAAACCACCCCGAAATTGCGGTGTTCGATGTCTGGTGGAAGCGTGAGGTCGGCCTGACCGGTGGGCTCGGGGCGGTATTCGATGGTTGCTTCGGGCGCCAGTTCCACCCGAATCGGATTTCGCAGTACGGCGACGTCCCAGTCCGCTTTTTCCAGTGATAACACGTCGGGTCTCGACGTATACCGAACGAGTCCCTCGTACGCCAGTTCATGGGCCTGATCATCTTCGGCCCCGCCGCACTCGATGGTCACTGTGGGTACCTCCTGTTCTGAGTATTCCATCAGCGCACCCAGGCGCAGGTCCGTCATGATGAGGCGGTCGGTGAAGAGGGAGGTCAGCGCCTGGTGGGCGGCGTCATTGGTGATGGTCACCGCGAAGGCGGGGCCCGTGCCGGAGGTGTTGTGCATGTCCAGCAGGCATTCGGGGTTCGTGTCGTGAAGCTCTTCCAGTATGGCCCTGGCAATCGCCCCTTCTTGCCCTTCAAAGGGTTCTTTAAAACACCGGTTGAGGTCGCGCCCATCGGGCAGCTGGCGTAGTGACAGCGCGGGCGGGATCTTCGCGGGATAGACGCCGCCCAGGAGAAACAGCATGTTGACCTCGGGCGTGCGCTGCTCAAGCAGCCACCGGTGAAGCGCAAACAGACCCGACGGTTCATTGCCGTGGATCAGTGTTGCCATGGCCCGGGTACGGGAGCGATCCCGACCGGCAACACGAATCACCGTGGGCTTGTGCAGTCGGTCCAGCCACTCAAGGGGGGAGCGCCCCAGCGTTTGGGGTGACGGATCATTGAGGTACTCAAGTACGTTCGAATTGCTCACGTTGACAGTGTCCATTCATGGAGCGGTACGTTTTTCTTCTGGTTGGCCATGTAGAGAGACAGCATACTCCGGAACGCCTCATCGGGGCTCCGGGATCTGAGGAAAGACTCGGTGACGCGGCGCTGCCACCGGGCGCCGGACATGCCGGTTTCAATGCGGCCCTCGATGATTCCCAGCAGGCGGTGAATTTCCCTCTCGTCCACGGCGGTTTGTTGCAATGCTTCCCGGGCGCGCGGCAGCAGCTCACGGGCCACGGTTAGCAGGGGCGTATCCTGCAACTGAACCTGATCCTTGTGCGGCCAGATGATGTCTGCGCCGATGCCATCTTTGGCGGCGCGGTAGAAGTTGTGTTCGGTGTAATGGAAGGGGAGTATCGACGTCAGATGGCGGATGTCATCGAGCACGGCCAACGCAGCCCCGATCACAAACAGTCCGTTCGCACACATATCAACGGCAGTGGGACCTGCCGGCATGGAACGAATCTCGATGCGCAGATGGCCGCCGGCGGCGTCATCGTAGATGGCCCGGTTCCAGGGCCATGTGGTGCCCTGGTGCAGGCGCATCTCGGAAAGTTTCGGTACCTCTCCACGGTCAATCACGGCCATCGGGTCTTCATCCGACATCAGTGGAATGATGGGGGGATACAGTGATGCCGAAGCGGCAAATAGTTCCCAGGCGCTGCGTATCCAGCCGTTGCCGTAATAGACCCTGGGCGGGTGGCGCCAGGTTTTATGGTTGGGAGATCGGCTGTCGATGGATTGCTTGAACAGGGCAATACGGGTTTCGTCCCAGAGGTGGTGGCCAAACAGGCTGG
Source organism: Marinobacter szutsaonensis (assembly GCF_039523335.1). Taxonomy (NCBI): domain Bacteria; kingdom Pseudomonadati; phylum Pseudomonadota; class Gammaproteobacteria; order Pseudomonadales; family Marinobacteraceae; genus Marinobacter; species Marinobacter szutsaonensis. The sequence continues at coordinate 5,458 of NZ_BAAAFC010000005.1, forward strand.
GTGAGTTGCTGGCCAGAGCCAGGACGATCGGCGTGACCAGCTGGACCGCATTGAAATAATCGGCAAAGCGTTCGGCAGGCACACGCCAGTGCAGCTGGAACGAGGTATTGGCCCCCTCCATATAGACGTCGTCGGCCTCCAGATCGATGACATCGTTGCCACCAATATGGATGCTGAATGGCTCGCCCCTTTGCTTGAGCAGCGCGTTGGATAGAGCATGGTAGCGGGGTTCGTCTGTCATCACCTGCGCGCCCATATCAGACTGGCGAAGTGTGGGCAGAATGCCGATCGGTACCAGCTCCCCATCCAGTGGTGCGGCGTGCTGGTTGATTCGTCTGATGGCCGCGAGCAGCTCCCGCTCTGTCCTGGCAAACGGATCTCCCCTGAAAGCCTGGGGGCTGAGGTTGTATTCGAGATTGAAGCGGTTGAGCTCAACGGTCAGTTGGGAGTCCTGAACGCTGGCGGCGATTTCTGTGTTGATGGGTTGAACGCGCAGCTCAGGGTTTACGATGTAGAACTCGACCTCGGCTCCAATGGAGCTCTCACCCTCACCGAAGCCGGGTCGGTCCAGAAGGCGGGTGAGTGCTGTAAGGTCCGTCCGGACCTTGGCAGCAAAACGTTCAAACTCTTCCGCCGAAAATTCCGATGTTTTGATCGACAGTCCCACGGTAACGTCGTCTCTAGCGCTTACTTATCTTGATAGTAGCGGAAGATGCGCCCGGCACCAGTTCAAGACTACAAAACCGTGGTTGTAGAAAGCCCGCCCAAATCCGGATAATGTGGCGCATTGATCCGGAACGGAGAACACCATGTCTTCCCCCCTTGTGACTACCGACTGGCTGCAGGACAACCTGAATAACGAACGTTTGGTACTGATCGACGCGAGTATGGTCAATGTCGTTGGCAAGGAGCCGATCGTTTATGACCGCCCGGTGTTCATCCCGGGTAGCTATAAGATCGATCTGGAAGGAACGCTCTGCGATACCGGATCTTCCCAAATCCATGCCTTCCCGACGGAAGAGCAGTTTACAGAGGAAGTCCGCAGGCTGGGCATTACGCCCGAAAGCCTGGTGGTGCTGTACGACAACCAGGGCATTTACTCGGCACCCCGGGCCTGGTGGATTCTACGGGCTATGGGTCTCAAACAAGTGTTTGTTCTGGATGGTGGCCTGCCGCAGTGGTTGGCCGAAGGCCGGGACACCGTTTCTGCTCCGGTTGCAGAGGCGGCCACGCCTGGCAGCGTGGTGGGCAAGCTCGATCGCAGCCTGGTTCGGGATTCCGCCTACGTTTCCCAACATCTGGAGGACGAGCGCGTACTGGTCATCGATGCGCGATCAAAGGCGCGTTTTCTGGCACAAGCGCCAGAACCCCGGCCTGGTGTGCGCGGTGGCCACATCCCCAATTCCCTCAACCTGCCGTTTACCGAGGTCCTGGAGGGTTATCGATTCAAGCCTGCCAACCAACTGGCGGAAAGGTTTGCGAACCTCGGTCCCTTGCTTCAACCCGATAACGAGCACCAACTGGTGTTTTCCTGTGGTTCCGGCATCACCGCCTGCATCATTCTGTTGGCGGCTGAGCTGGCGGGGTATAACCGGCTATCCCTGTACGACGGCTCCTGGGCCGATTGGGGCGGCAATGGGTCGCTGCCGTTGGCGTAGCGCCCTCGGCCTCGCTGATTTCAGCCGCCGCCTAGCTTCTCCCCGTACTAAACTGCCAGTCAAACTTGCTCCGCTTCCACATTAGCGCTGTTAAAGCGAAGTAAAGAGACATGTATAACGCAAAGTGCCACTCGATAACGTTTTCGGCTTGATCGGCCCAGCTAACGACCGTGGCTTTGATAACAACTTTGGCGATGCCCAGGCACCAATAGAGCACCATTAAGGCGAATTGCAGGTTCAGGTATCGCCGGATCTGTGTATCCAGTTCACCGGCTTTTTGTTGAAGGCTTCGAATACTGATCATTTGAGCCAGAACGGTGAGGGCAAAATAGAACGTCGTACCGTAGCGGCGATGACAGGTATTAAGCAAACACTCCAGGCAATGTGGCGGGGGTGCATCGGAGGCTCCTGAACCTATCCGTTTCAGTTACCCGAAATTTTATAATAAACACGGGGTGACAAGGCCAGTCACAGGGTTAGCGGCGTCACCCGAACCTCTCCACGCAGCCGATCGACCGTTTTCTTATCGAACAACTCCGTCCCGGGCTGCATCACCGTCGCCGCACTACAGGCAATTCCTTCACGTAACGCATCCTGGTCCGACGCGCCCTGTGCCAATACTCCTGTCATACCGGCCACCATTGAATCACCCGCTCCGACCGTGGAGATTACAGGAACCTGAGGCGCTTCGCCTTTCAGGACCTTTGACGGCGTCACCAACAACGCACCCTCCGCGCCCAGGGAGACACAGACATAGCTAACGCCCCGCGCCTGCAATTGCCGGGCTTCCCGAACAATTTCCTGCTGACTTTCCAGGGGCCGTCCGACCAGGGTTTCCAGTTCGAAGCGGTTGGGCTTGATCAGGAAAGGTTGGGCCTTGATCGCGTGTCGCAGCAGCTCGTCATGGGAATCGACGACTGCACGGCCCCCGGCCGATTGCACGCGGCGCACCGCTTCGGCGTAGAGGTCCTGGGGCAAACTCTGTTGTAGCGAGCCGGTGATGACTCCCAGCCCCTTACCGCAATGGGTCACGAACCGGTCGAGCAAATGTTGCCATTTAGTGGTCGGCACGGCGGGACCAACACCGCTGACCTCGAACTGGGCACCGGTGACGCTTTCGAGAATGGTGCCATTGATCCGGGTTTCGCCATTCACCTCCAGATAACTGGCCTGGTCCAGCTGCGCATCGAGCTGATGGCGCAGGAAGCGACCGATTTCGCCTGCGACAACACAGAAGGTGCAGGCTTGCACTCCAAGTCGTTTTAGGCTGCGACCGACATTGATGCCGTTACCGCCGGGATCGTATCGGGAATCCGAGGCATGGACCTTCTGGTCGGGAATCAGCTGGGGGATTTGATAGGTGATATCAACAGCCGGATTCAGGCTCAGAACGGCCACGGGGAGTTGTGTAAATGCGTCGGCCATCAAACACTCCTGTTCAGCGATCTTTACTGGCGGGCGCAGCCCAAGCAGATCTTGATTATCATGATGGCAGAGCAAGAGTCATAATGCTTTGACGGCCGGTTTTATCGCTAATATTAAATTGTCAGCCATCCCAATCCTGAGGTCGATATGAAAATAGCGGTTATGAGTCAGAATCGCAGAACCATTACTCAGCATGCTGGCCGATGCAGAAAGTTTTTGTGTTCACTATTGATACGAAGAGGACCCCGAGAGGGCTGTCGCTCGCTATCTGAGTGGCTTGCTTCCGAGTGAATGACCCGATATCGCCCAGGTTAACCGAGAATGAAGAAACTCCTCGAAAACAATCCGTTTATATTGATGGAAGCCGCCATCGTAGAGCAGTTGCGGCGTTCCGGAGCGGTGCGTCTCCACGAAACGCTCGTAAATGCGCCGTTGATATATGACCCCGCTGCTCGAGAAACTATGAGTGCCATCTACCTGGAATACATGAGGCTGGCGCAGAGTGCACACTTGCCAATTCTTGTTTGCACACCTACCTGGCGAGCGAATCAGGCCAGGGTGTACGAGTCAGAGGTCAGCATTACCGTCAATCTGGACGAGGTTTCCTTCATGCGAGAACTTCGCGACTCAGAAGGCTTTAGCGACGCGCTTGTGAAGATTGGTGGAATGATCGGATGCAAGAACGATTGCTATCAGCCAGATGAAGCGCTGTCCGCCGCTGAGGCCGAGCAGTTTCACGCATGGCAAATCCAGCAACTCACCAGCGGAGGCGTCGATTTCCTGATTGCGGAAACGCTGCCGAATGTCCAGGAGGCGCTCGGTATAGCAAGGGCCATGGAAGTGACAGGCGTTCCGTACATTATCAGTTTCGTTATCTCCAGAGACGGCCGTGTGCTGGATGGTTCCAGTCTTGAGGCTGCCATTGATCTCATTGATTCCGGTACGAGCCGGCCACCTCTTGGCTACATGGTTAATTGTGCTCATCCATCTTTCCTGTGCCCGGGACAGCAACCCGGGGCAATTTTCAATCGATTGATCGGCTATCAGGCCAATGCTTCATCACTCGATCACTGCGAGCTGGAAAAGGCGGAGCAATTACAGGCTGACGATGTGGTTGAGTGGGGGCAGCTGATGCTAACTCTCAACAAATCCTATGGCGTGAAGATACTTGGGGGATGTTGTGGAACCGGTGTTGAACATCTGCAATACCTGATAAAGCACATGCCAGGCTGATATACCCGGCCATGCCGCCCATGAGGATTCCAGTCCCCGGCCGGCGGCGACATGCAGATCCACTATCTATACTCAACTGGAAACAACGGTTAAAGGAGGCTGCATGACGTCTGTTTTCGATCTCGCCGATGATCTTGGGCCGGCAAAAGTCATTCATGTCCATGTTCCGAAAGTGGGGCTGAAGGGCATTCTGGTTGTGGATAATGTGGCCGCCGGGCCGTCTATCGGGGGCGTGCGGATGGCACCGGATGTGTCGCTGACTGAGTGCGCGCGCCTGGCACGGGCAATGACCCTGAAGAACGCCATGGCCGGTTTGCCCCATGGGGGCGGTAAATCCGTGATTTTTGCCAATCCGAAAATGCCGGCATCCGAGAAGGAGCAGCTGATCCGGGCCTTTGCCACGGCTATAGGGTCGGAGACCCAGTACATTGCCGGGCCGGATATGGGCACGAACGAGCAGTGCATGGCCTGGGTCCACGATGAGATTGGTCGTTCCGTGGGATTGCCTCGGGAGCTGGGCGGGATTCCGCTGGATCAGCTGGGTGCTACCGGCTGGGGGCTGGCCCACGCCGTCAAGGCGTCCCTGCCGTTCTGTGACCTGGACCTGAAGGGTGCCCGGGTCGCCGTCCAGGGCTTTGGCTCGGTGGGGTATCACGCTGCCCGGTTCCTGGCCGCTGAGGGCGCGGTGATTGTCGCGGCATCGGATTCGCGAGGCACCATTTATCGACCGCAAGGTCTGGATCCGGATGCGCTTTTCCGGCTGAAAGCGGAAGGTAAATCCGTGGGGGAGTGCCGCGATGGCCAAGCCAGTGGCCCGGAGGAAATCATTGATGTCGAGTGTGATATCTGGATTCCCGCGGCGCGGCCGGATGTGGTGACTGAACAGAATGCCGACCGCTTGCAAACCCGCCTGGTCGCCGAGGGTGCGAATATCCCGCTGACCAGTGGTGCCGAGGAGCTTCTCCATCAACGTGGTGTGCTTGTGTTGCCTGATTTCGTCGCCAATGCCGGTGGCGTAATCTGTGCCGCCATGGAATACCACGGTGCCACCCAGACCGCCGCCTTCGACGCTATCGCCGAAAAGCTGACCCATAACACCACGCAGGTGTTGCAGGCAGCCACGAAAGACCGGGTGTTGCCCCGTACCGCCGCGGTGAAAATCGCAAAAGAGCGGGTTCGCAAGGCCATGGCCACACGCCGCTGGGGTGGTATGGTCTAGATAGAGTTCCTGTCGTAAACCTTCACCGTCAAAGTGATTTTCCGGTAAAGTCGGGAAAATCTACTCACGCACCAAACGGAGATGTCCCCAGATGAGCGATCCAACGTACACGCCGCCCAAGGTCTGGAAATGGGATCCGGGTAACGGTGGCCGGTTTGCCAATATCAACCGCCCGATCGCTGGCCCCACCCATGACAAGGAGTTGCCGGTCGGCAAGCATCCGATCCAGCTGTATTCCCTGGCCACACCGAACGGCGTGAAACCCACGGTGATGCTCGAGGAGCTGCTGGAAAAGGGTCATAAGGGAGCCGAGTATGATGCCTGGTTGATTCAGATCACCGAAGGCGATCAGTTCGGAAGCGGATTCGTGAAGGTGAACCCCAACTCCAAGATTCCGGCCATGATGGACCACAGTGTCGATCCGGCCATCCGGGTCTTCGAGTCCGGTTCTATCCTGTTATATCTGGCGGAGAAGTTCGGTGAATTCCTGCCGAAGGATTTCGCAAAACGTACCGAGACCTTGAACTGGCTGTTCTGGCAGATGGGCAGCGCGCCGTTCTTGGGCGGGGGCTTTGGTCACTTCTACGCCTACGCTCCGGAGAAGTATGAATATCCGATCAACCGTTACACCATGGAAGTCAAGCGGCAGCTGGATGTGCTGGATCGCCAGCTGGCGGATAACCAGTTCATAGCCGGCGATGAATACACCATTGCTGATATGGCCATCTGGCCGTGGTATGGCGCACTGGTGAAGAACATGGTGTACGAGGCGGCGGAGTTCCTGGAGGCCCACACCTACAAGAATGTGGTGCGCTGGACCGATGAGGTGGCACAGCGCCCGGCGGTGAAGCGTGGCCGGATGGTCAACAAGACCTGGGGGGATTTGTCATCCCAGTTGCATGAGCGCCATGATGCCAGCGACTTTGAACTCAGGACCCAGGACAAACTGGAAGGTGAGGAAGGCTGATAGCCTCCGTTACTAAGACCAGGGCCAGAAACGACAAGGGCAGCCGTTTGGCTGCCCTTGTTCGTTGCGGAGGGTTTTAGTCCTCGTCGTCGTGGTCGTCATCGTCATCGTCGTCGAGGGAACTCTCGTCCTCAAGGATCAACTCCACCTCTTCAGGATCGAGAATCTGTGCCTCATAGGTCAGGCCCTGGTCTTCGATTACGCTCACGAAGGCCTGCAGATGGCTCTTGGAGCCGTCGAGCAGGTTGGAGTAGGCCAGGATGATCGGGCGTTCATCGGTCTGGTTGATGGCTGCCAGGATGTCCCGCATATCCTTTTCTTCAATCAGCGCGCCGACATAAAGGGCGTTGATAAAGGAGGTCTTTCCCTTGGCAACGAGCTCATTATAAAGCGCCTGAAGCTCTTCATTGGTGAACACGCCAATGGTGTCGTTTACCACCGGGTCTTCCACCTCAAATTTGTCCAGCAGGTAGTCGACCGTGCTGGTGTGATCTTCCTCGGACAGGGCGATCTTGGCGAAGACCTGGGTTTGCTGCCCCCAGTACTGGTCCATGGTCAGATACACGTCCCGTGCGAGTTTCTCTTCTTCACGCATGTACTTGAGATCGTCAGTTTCGATCTCGGTAAGACTGCTGTCATCCACAACGACGGTATCGGTTGAAGATGTTGCTTCAGTTGAAGAGGTTTCTGTTGCTTCGGCCAGCATCATGCTCTGCTTGCCGTAGCCAGGCCCTCCGGCAGCCAGGGCAACACTGCTCGCAAACATGGAACCGATAAGGGCGGCGGTGATAAAGGGTTTCGTGTTCATAGGTAACCTCTCTTGAACAGGTAATAGGAAAACCCGAATTCACTACTTAAGACGCTTGTCGATTGAAAAAGTTCGCCCAATTTCTTAAATTTATTGCAATAAAATGTAGGTAAAGGTATCTATCGCCGCCGAAAAATGCGTCAAATTGTCGCACCTTGATATTTTCAGCCTTAGTCAGTTCCTTTCCGTTTTCATTCCTATTCTGATTTCCACTCCCTGACCAACCCTTGGTCGTGGTCTATCCTTTGAGACACTCGTGATCACGAATTAATGAAGTGCGAATCGCCTGAAGGAGTAGTTGATGACAGTACCCGCACCGCTGAACATTGATCAGGTTTATCACCGTTGTCCTCCGGAGAAACTGGATTTTGAGACCACGGAAACTCTCGAGGACCTCGAATTGCCTTGCGGCCAGGAGCGGGTACTGCGGGCGCTGGAGTTCGGCGCCAGCATGGAAGGCCGGGGATTCAACCTCTTCGTGCTGGGGCCCTCGGGAGCCGGAAAACAGGAGTTGGTGGAGCGTTTTCTGGGCAGGCATGCAGGCGAAAAGGAAGTTCCGCCGGACTGGTGCCATGTCTATAACTTCAAGAACGCTGACCGCCCCAAGGCGCTGCGTTTTCCGGCCGGCCAGGGCCGCGTTTTCCGTAAGGACATGAACGATTTTACCGACGAGCTGCGTACAGCCATCCCGGCGACGTTCGAGAGTGAGGAGTACCAGTCCCGGATTCAGGAGCTCCAGGAGGAGATGGCCAAGCGCCAACACCAGGGGCTGTTCGATATCCAGGAAGAGGCCAACCGCAACAACATTGCCATGATCACCACGCCGGCGGGGTTTACCTTTGCCCCCATGCGGGATGGCGAGGTGATCGATCCCGAGGAATACAAGAAATTCTCCGATGAGGAAAAGCAGCTCGTCGAATCCAAGGTGGAGGAGTTGCAGAAAAAACTCCAGCAGACCATCCAGCAGATTCCCCGGCTGCGCAAAGAAGTTCGTGAGCGGGTTCATGCCCTGAATGAGGAGATGGTTCAGATTACCCTCGGTGGGCCCATGGGTGAGCTGCGCGAGAAGTGGTCGCACTTGCCCGAAGTGGTGGCGCATCTGGACGCCGTGAGGGAGGACGTGGTCGAGCATGCCGAAGCCTTCCAGGATGGCGAAAGCGGTCCACCGGCCGGCCTGTTGGTGCGCTACAAGGTCAATCTGCTGGTGGACAACGCCGAGACCCAGGGCGCTCCGGTGATCTATGAAGACCTGCCCAATCACCAGCACCTGACCGGCCAGATCGAGCACCGGGCGCGCCAGGGCACGCTGTATACAGATTTCACCCTGATCAAGGGCGGTGCCATGCACCGGGCCAGCGGTGGTTACCTGATTATCGACTCCCGGCGTGTGCTGACCCAGCCCATGGCCTGGGAGAGTCTCAAGCGAATCCTGTTCTCGGGCGAAATCCGCATCGAGTCTCTGGAGCGGCTTTATGGCCTGGTGAGTACCACCAGCCTTCAACCGGAACCGATTCCGGTTTCGGTGAAAGTGGTCCTTCTCGGAGACCGGATGCTGTACTACCTCCTGTCCCATTACGATCCGGACTTCCTGGACCTGTTCAAGGTGGAAGCGGATTTTGAGGATGATCTGGATCGGGACGATGGCTGTTACGTGCTTTATGCCAGGATGATTGCCTCCATGGCCAGAGGGGTCAAAGCGCGGCCGCTGACCCGGGATGGCGTGGCCCGTCTGATCGAGCATGCCAGCCGCCTGGCCAGTGACCAGCGCAAGCTCACCGCCCATGACCGGGTCCTGAGGGACCTGCTCAGTGAGGCCGACCATTGGGCCGGGCAGGATGGCGCAGAACTCATCACTGATGAGTACATCCAGCAGGCCATTGATGAGCGTGAATACCGGGCCAGCCGGGTGCGTGAACGCAGCATGGAGCAGATCACCCGCGGCATTGTGAAGATCGCTACCGAAGGCCAGGAAGTGGGCCAGGTGAATGGCCTGTCCGTGCTCAGGCTGGGTGCCTCCATGTTCGGCCAGCCCACCCGGATTACCGCCACCGCCCGCCCGGGCAAGGGCCAGGTCGTGGATATCGAGCGGGAGGCCAAACTGGGCGGCCCGATCCATAGCAAGGCGGTAATGATCCTGTCCAGGTTCCTGGCCAGCCGCTATGCCGGAGAGGGGGAGTTGTCGCTCTCGGCCAGCCTGGCCTTTGAGCAGTCCTATGGTGGTGTGGAAGGGGATTCGGCTTCGGTGGCTGAAACCTGTGTCCTGCTTTCTGCGATTGCCGGAGTGCCGCTTAAGCAGAGTTTTGCGGTCACCGGGTCCATGAACCAGCACGGCGAGGTCCAGGCCGTGGGCGGAGTCAACGAGAAAATCGAGGGCTTTTTCAGTGTCTGCCGGAATTCCGGCAACCTGGGTAATCAGGGCGTGTTGTTGCCGGAAAGCAATGTCGAGCACCTGATGCTCAGGAAGGATGTCCGGGACGCCATGGGTGACGGCCGTTTTACCATCTATCCGATATCGGACATCAACGAAGCGATCGAGTTGCTGACCGGTATGGAGCCGGGCGTTGCCGACGAAAACGGTGACTACCCGGAGGGCAGCTTCAATCGGAAGGTCCAGGACCGCCTCTCGGCCTTCGCTGAAGTGGGCAAGAAGCGGGACGATGACAAGGACAACGGCAATGGTAACGGAGGCAAGAGTGACGATGACTGAGCAGCCCGAATCCGTCACCGCCGAACCCGGTTCAGGCCGGGTACTTGTCCTGCTGGATGGCTCCAGGCTCAGCCTGTCGGCGCTGGAGGCAGCAGCCGACATAGCGGCAATGCGGGGGCATGACATTCTCGGGGTGTTTGTCGAGGAAGTGAACCTGCTGCGCAGTTCCGGTTTTGACTTTGCCCGGGAGATTGGCGCCAGTTCGGGCGCCACGCGCCCGTTGGATTCCGCATTACTGGAAATGCGCATGCGCTCGCTTGCGGAACAGGCACGCCGTTCGTTGCAGCGGGCGGTGGCAAGCCGCGGTCTGCGCCAGGCACTGAAGTTGTGCCGGGGCAGTGTGATTGAGGAGGTTCTCGGTCTGGTAGGTCCGGATGATCTGGTGGTGATGGGGCGCGCCGGATGGTCGGCGGCACCCGGCTCCCGGTTGGGCTCCACTGCCCGGGGATTGATTCGCCAGGCCCCGGGGGATGTGCTGCTCTGGGCCGAGATCCAGCGCCGTCCCGGCCATGGTGTGGTTGTGCTCCTCAACGACGACCAGGGCGCCAACCATCGGGCGCTGGCCGTAGGAATCGAACAGGCACGACGCCACCACCAGCCGCTGACGGTACTGGTGCGCAGCCACGGAGAGGGTGGTCAGGAGGTGGTCAGGGCCATCGAGGAACAGTTGATTGCCCGCGGTGCAGGTGCGCGGGTCCGTCTTATTCCCCGCGCCAGCGCGGCCGAAGTGGCCCGGATACTTCGCCGGGAACGCCCTTCCGAGCTGGTGGTCAGCCGGCAGTGCAGTGTGTTCGATGAACAGGGTGCCGATCAGCTACTGGTCGAACTGAATCTGCCGGTGACCGTAACACCCTGATTCAAACATTCCTTTCAGATTGTTGGAGTCGGATGTTTCTGGATATTGTCTATATCATTGTCCTGACCGCGGCGGCGGGTGCGTGTATCCCCGCCGGTGGTTTGCTGGCGAGCTTTGAGCACATCAGGCCGAACTGGCTTGAGCAGGAGTTTCGCCATTTCCTGATCGCCTTTGGCGGTGGGATTCTGCTCGGGGCGGTTGCGGTGGTGCTGGTGCCAGAGGGGCGTGCCAGCATGCACGGGTCGATTTGGAGCATCCCCATCATCTTGATGGGTGGGCTGCTGTTTTTCGGGGTTGAGCGGGTGCTGGGTCTGCGGCGCCGGGAAGCACCACAGTTGACCGGTTTGATGCTCGATTACATTCCGGAAGCAACGGCTCTTGGCGGCCTGATCGTGGTCAATCCCGGGATGGCGGCACTGCTGGCGGCATTGATTGCTCTGCAGAACCTGCCGGAGGGTTTCAATGCCTACCGCGAGCTCTGTGATCAGCCGGACTACACCTCAAGGAAGACGCTTGGATTCATGAGTTCCCTGGTCATGACGGGGCCCATAGCCGGCCTGCTTGGTTACTTTGTGCTGTCAGACCATCAGGCCATACTGGGCGGCATCATGCTCTTTGCGTCCGGCGGAATCCTGTATCTGATCTTTCAGGACATTGCGCCCCAGGCCCGGCTGGACCGGCATTGGGGGCCGCCCCTTGGTGCCGTGCTCGGATTCTGTCTGGCCCTGTTCAGTGAGATGCTTGTGGCACACGCCTGAGGGCCAGCCTCAGGCGATTTTGCGAGCGTCTTCCTTGCGCAGGATTTCGTCGATTTCCTCCGCTGACAGCGTCTCTTTTTTCAGTAGTACCTTGGCCAGCGCGTCCAGGTGATTTCGGTGTTCGTTCAGGAAGTCCACGGTGGCTTTCTCCATCTCAAGCAGTTTGGATTGGATTTCACCGTCGATCATTTCCGCCATCTTTTCACTGAATTCCCGGGGAGCGCCCATTTCGCGACCCAGGAAAACGTGTTCCTCACCTATGCTCAGCCCCATGGGACCGAGCTTCTCGCTCATGCCCCATTGACCAATCATCTTGCGCAATAGCTTGGTGGCTTCCTTGAGGTCGTTCTGTGCGCCGGTGCTGACTTCGCTATAGACGATCTTTTCCGCCGAGCGGCCGCCGAGCATGACCTTGATGCGGTCTTTCAGGTAGCTCTCGGTGTAGGTGTACCGGTCTTCCCTGGGGGTCTGCTCGGTCACGCCCATGGCCATGCCGTGAGGGATGATAGTGATCTTGGTAAGCGGGTCCGCCTTCGGCATGAAGTAGGCCATGATTGCGTGGCCGCTTTCGTGGTAGGCCACGGCCTGTTTTTCGTCCGGAGTTAGCCGGGCATCCCGTTCTTCGCCCAGAATCAGGCGGTCCCGTGCCTCGTCGAAGCACTGGGCGTCCACTTTGTCCTTGTTCTCACGGACCGCGGTCAGGGCAGCCTCGTTTACCAGGTTCTTCAGGTCGGCCCCGGAGAAGCCGATGGTGCGGGCGGCAACCTCGGTAAGATTCACGTCATCTGCCAGCGGAACCTTGCGGACATGGACGTTCAGAATGGCTTCCCGGGCATCCTTGTGAGGACGGTCCAGGGTGATGGTGCGGTCAAAGCGACCGGGGCGGAGCAGGGCGCTGTCCAGTACGTCCGGTCGGTTGGTGGCGGCCAGTACGAGAATATTCTCATGTTCCTCGAAGCCGTCCATTTCGGTCAGGATCTGGTTCAGGGTCTGTTCCCGCTCATCGTGACCGCCACCCAGGCCGGTACCCCGGGAGCGGCCGACAGCGTCCAGTTCGTCAATGAAAATCAGCGCCGGGGCTTCTTTCCGGGCGGTCTGAAACATGTCCCGGACCCGGGCCGCGCCCACACCAACAAACATTTCGATGAACTCCGAGGCGCTGATGCTAAAGAAGGGTACGTCCGCCTCTCCGGCGATGGCCCGCGCCAGCAGGGTCTTGCCGGTGCCCGGCGGGCCGACCAGCAGCACGCCCTTGGGCATCACCGCGCCGAGCCGGCGGAATCGTTCCGGGGATTTCAGGAAGTCGATGATCTCGGTGATTTCCCGCTTGGCGGATTCAATCCCGGCAACATCGTCCAGAGTGGTGTGGGAGGTTTCCGGGCGGGCCCGGCGGGCCTTGGATTTCGCGTAGTCGAACAGGCCACCGCCCTGGGTCATCCGCCGCTGGGCGGCGCCCCAGAACCAGAACATCAGGGCCAGCAGCAGAATCCACGGCAGGAATGCCTGGATCAGCTGTTGCCACCAGGGCAGTTCGGAGCTCGTGGCCCGGATGGTGACGTCGTTCTGCTCAAGCAGGGGCAGCAGTTCCGGGTCTTCCATGGGTGGCCGTACCGTGTGGAAGCCGGTGGTCGGTTGCCGGGCCTGGCTTTCGGCGCTGAAGTCGGTCATGCCCTGATCGTTGAACATGCCGACGATCGACTCGGACTTCAGGGTGACTTCGGCAACTTGACGTTCCGCCACGGCGGTCTTGAACTCGGAATAGGCGAGTTCCTGCTGCCGTGGCTGGTCACCGTCCTGCAACCACAGCACCATCAGGAAGATGGCGGCGCTCAACCAGAGAAAGGCAAACTGGTTGGGGATCGCGGGTTGCGGGTTGTTGTCGCCCGGTTTCTGCTGGTCAGGTCCCTGTGGTGCTGTCATCTGGGCCTCCGATCGCCCTCCATGATTTTTGCGACGAATACCGATTTGCCGTAGGTCTCGAATGACCATTTCATGGTATCCGAGAGAACCTTCATGACTTCATCGTACTCGCCAAAGATTTCTGTACTCATACGTCCGGAATACACCTCCAGCCCGGATTGTTCAAGTCGGGCAATGAGATCCCAGATCGGCTGTTTGTAGTCATCCTTGAGCGGATAGCAGCTCAGTTGTACTGAAAGATACATGGTACCTCCTTTCGGATCAGTGACCCGGGTCAATCGGTTTCGTTCAATACCCCATGGCCGATGAGGTGCTCCGACGCGGATCGGCGCCTCCATACAGCGTACCATCCGGGCCGATCAGGATGCTCTGGATGGCACCCATGGCGGATTTGGTCACCACCGTGTGGCCCTTGTCCTGAAGCCGTTGAACGGTATCCGGGCTGACGCCCTGTTCAATGCGGATTTCGTCCGGAAGCCATTGATGGTGTATCCGGGGCACGCTCACCGCGGTCTGTATATTCATATTATGGTCAATCACGTTCATTACTACCTGCAAGGTGGTGGTAATGATCCTGGAGCCGCCCGGGCTGCCGGTGACCAGGAAGTTTTTGCCGTCCTTGCGGACAATGGTGGGCGACATGGAGCTGAGCATGCGCTTGCCGGGTTCCACCTTGTTGGCTTCGCCGCCGATCAGGCCGTAGGCATTGGGCACGCCGGGCTTGGCGCTGAAGTCGTCCATTTCGTTGTTGAGCAGGAAACCGGCGCCGGCCACGGTGATGCCCGAGCCGTAGCTGAAGTTGATGGTGTAGGTGTTGGAAACCGCGTTGCCCCAGCGATCCACCACGGAAAAATGAGTGGTCTCGGGGCTTTCGTAGGCCGCGGGCTCGCCGGGGCCGATTTCGCTGGCGGGGCGGGCCTGGTCCGGCTGGATGGTCTCACGCAGGCCCCCGGCATAGGCTTTGCTGGTGAGGCCGGAGAGCGGGACGTCCACATAGTCGGTATCCCCCAGGTATTGCGAGCGGTCGGCGTAGGCCAGTTTCATGGCCTCGGCCATGTGGTGGATGGTGCTGGCGGAGTTGTGTCCCCAGTCGGAAATGGGGTAGCCCTCCAGGATGTTCAGGATCTGCACGATATGGGTGCCGCCGGAGGAGGGTGGCGACATGGAATAGATGTCGTGGCCGCGATAGGTGCCGTGGACCGGCTCGCGGATGGCCGGTTCGTAGTCCCGCAGGTCCTGTTCGGTGATCAGGCCGCCATTGCGCTGCATTTCCTCGGCGATGAGGCGGGCGGTTTCGCCCTCGTAGAAGCCCTCGACGCCGTTATCGGCAATCCGCTGGAGCGTGGCGGCCAGTTCAGGTTGACGGAACCGCTCACCCGGTTGCCAGGCCGAGCCGTCTTCCTTGTAGAAGGTCTCGAGGGTCGCGGGCCAGCGCTGCAGCCGCTCCTTTGCCTGTTCCAGGCCCTCGGTGAACCGGTGTGGCACGATAAAGCCGTCCCGGGCGAGTTTGATGGCCGGTGCCAGGGCGTCCTTGAGGCTGATAGCGCCATGGCGCTCCAGGGCCAGCGCCAGACCGGCGACCGTGCCCGGTACGCCGGCGGCCAGGTGGGTAAACCGGCTGCGGTTAGTGACCGCATTGCCATCCTCATCCTGGAACATGGTTTCACTGGCGGCCGCCGGCGCTTTCTCCCGGTAATCGATAGCTTCGGGAGCACTGCCGTCGCCAGGTGACACCAGCATGAAACCGCCTCCGCCAATATTGCCGGAGCGGGGTTGAGTGACGGCCAGGGCAAAGCCCGCCGTAACGGCGGCATCAACCGCATTTCCGCCGTCTTTGAGTACCTCCAGTGCCACCTCCGTAGCGAGGGTATGGCTGGTGGCCACCATGCCATGTTTGCCCTGGACCGGGTGGAAACGTTCACCCTCAAGAATGGCCTGGGCCCAGACCGTGGGCAGGCAAGTCATCAGCAGTAAAAGCACGATTATCCGCATGCGTCCATTCCTCGTTTTAGGCGTTCAGATAGGCTATGATAGTCGGTCATTTTTGATGGTGCGTACCGATTGCCCGCCTTGTGTTTTTCCACCGGGGTCCCCGTCGCACCTGCTTTCCCGGATTCAAGTTAAGGAAAGGCTTTCATGGAGCATACCTATCGTCTTGTGATTTCCTGCCCGGATCGGGTCGGAATCGTTGCCAAGGTGAGTAATTTCCTGTCCACCTACAATGGCTGGATTACCGAGGCGAGCCACCATTCGGACACCCAGACCGGCTGGTTCTTCATGCGTCACGAGATCAAGGCCGAGTCCATCCCGTTCGGGCTGGACCAGTTCCGTGCCGCGTTCGAGCCCATTGCCCGCGAGTTCAACATGAACTGGCATATTGCCGACTCCGCGCGGCCAAAGCGGGTCATCCTGATGTGCAGCAAGGAATCCCACTGTCTGGCGGATCTCCTGCACCGCTGGCACAGCAAGGAGCTGAATGCCGAGATCGTCGCGGTGATTTCCAACCATGATGATCTGCGCCGCATGGTCGAATGGCATGAAATCCCGTATCACCACGTGCCGGTGAGCAAGGAGAACAAGGCCGAGGCATTCGCCCACATCGAGGAACTGTTCGAGAAGTACGAAACCGATGTGGTGGTCCTGGCCCGCTATATGCAAATCCTCCCGGCCGAGCTGTGTGAAAAGTACGCCGGCAAGGTGATCAATATCCATCACAGCTTCCTGCCGTCCTTCGCCGGAGCGCGCCCTTACCATCAGGCTTACAGTCGCGGGGTGAAGCTGATCGGGGCCACCTGCCATTACGTGACCCAGGATCTCGATGAAGGCCCGATCATCGAACAGGACGTCATCCGCATCAACCACAGCGATTCCATCGAAGACATGGTCCGCCTGGGCAAGGATGTGGAGAAAAACGTGCTGGCGCGCGGCCTGCGGGCCCATGTTGAGGACCGGGTGATTACCTACGAAAACAAGACCGTGGTGTTTGGTTAAGGCTTAGCCACAAGTGCCCCGGAATAGGGCGGACTGTGGTATGCTTGGCGGCTTGTTGAAGAATAAATACGGGGCCCGGAAACGGCTCCCGCACGACTTCCAGATAACGCAAAGGAACCTTTCTCGATGGGTGAGTTAGCCAAAGAGATCCTGCCGGTAAACATTGAAGACGAGTTGAAGCAGTCCTACCTCGATTACGCCATGAGCGTTATCGTCGGCCGGGCACTGCCGGATGTGCGCGACGGCCTCAAGCCGGTGCATCGTCGGGTGCTGTTCGCCATGTCCGAGCTGGGCAATGACTGGAACAAGGCCTATAAGAAGTCCGCCCGTGTGGTGGGTGATGTTATCGGTAAATACCACCCCCACGGTGACTCTGCGGTATACGACACCATCGTGCGTATGGCCCAGCCGTTCTCCCTGCGCTACCCGCTGGTGGATGGCCAGGGTAACTTCGGTTCCATTGACGGCGATAACGCGGCGGCCATGCGTTACACCGAAATCCGCATGGAGAAGATTGCTCACTCCCTGCTGGCGGATCTGGACAAGGAAACCGTTGATTACGTCGACAATTACGACGGCACCGAGCGGATTCCCGATGTGCTGCCGACCCGGGTTCCGAACCTGCTGGTGAACGGCTCTTCCGGTATCGCGGTGGGTATGGCCACCAATATCCCGCCCCACAACCTGACCGAAGTGGTCAACGGCTGTCTGGCGCTGATTGATAACGGCGACCTGACCGTGGATGAGCTCATGGAGTACATCCCCGGCCCGGATTTCCCGACCGAGGGCATCATCAACGGCCGTGCCGGTATTGTTGAGGCCTACCGCACCGGCCGTGGCCGCATCTATATCCGTGCCCGCCACGAGATCGAGCAGGACAAGAAAACCGGTCGCGAATCCATCATCATCACCGAGCTTCCTTACCAGCTCAACAAGGCCCGTCTGATCGAGAAGATCGCCGAGCTGGTTAAAGAAAAGCGTGTTGAAGGTATTTCCGAACTGCGGGACGAATCCAACAAGGAAGGTATCCGCGTTGTGATCGAGCTGCGCCGTGGTGAGAACGCCGACGTGGTGATCAACAACCTGTTCGCCCACACCCAACTGGAAACCGTGTTCGGTATCAACATGGTTGCCCTGATCAACGGCGAACCCAAGACCCTCAATCTGAAAGAAATGCTGGATGCGTTCCTGCGCCACCGTCGCGAGGTGGTGACCCGCCGGACCATCTACGAACTGCGCAAAGCCCGTGAGCGCGGCCATATTCTCGAAGGCTTGACCGTTGCCCTGGCCAACATCGACGAGATCATCGAGCTGATCAAGCAGTCCCCGACTGCGGCCGAGGCCAAAGAAAAGCTGATGGACAAGGGCTGGGCGCCGGGTGATGTGCTGGCCATGCTCGAGCGTGCCGGCGAAGATGCCTGCCGCCCCGATGACCTGCCGGAGATCTACGGTCTGCGCGAAGGCCTGTACCATCTGTCACCGGAACAGGCCCAGGCCATCCTGGATCTGCGTCTGCACCGCCTGACCGGTCTGGAAACCGAGAAGCTGCAGAACGAGTACAAGGAAATCCTCGAGAAGATCGCCGATCTGCTCGACATCCTGGGCGATCCGGAGCGCCTGCTGCAGGTGATCCGTGAAGAGCTGGAAGCCATTGTGAACGACTACGGCGACGACCGCCGTACTGAGATCACCAGCTCCCGCCGTGACCTGACCATCGCGGACCTGATCGACGAAGAGGACCTGGTGGTCACCATCTCCCATGGTGGTTACGCCAAGACCCAGGCGGTAGAAGATTACCAGGCCCAGCGCCGTGGTGGCCGTGGCAAGGCCGCTACCTCCATGAAGGACGAAGACTTCATCGAGAAGCTTCTGGTGGCCAATTCCCACGACACCATCCTGTGCTTCTCCAACCGTGGCAAGGTCTATTGGCTGCGGGTGTTCGAGATTCCCCGTGGCAGCCGTGGTTCCCGTGGCCGGCCGATGGTCAATATCCTGCCGCTGGACGAGGGTGAGCGTATCACCACCTTCCTGCCGGTGAAGGATTACCCGGAAGACCAGTTTGTGCTGATGGCCACCTCCAACGGTGTGGTCAAGAAGACCCCGCTGCCGAACTTCTCCCGTCCACGCAGCAATGGTCTGATCGCCCTGAACCTGGACGAGGGCGATACTCTGGTTGGCGCTGCCATCACCAAGGGTGATGCCGAGGTCATGCTGTTCTCCACCGCCGGCAAGGCCGTGCGCTTTGCCGAGGACCAGGTGCGGCCCATGAGCCGGACTGCCCGCGGCGTGCGCGGTATCCGGATGCCGGAAGGCCAGCACGTGGTGTCCCTGATCATCCCGGAAGAGGGCGGTGTGATCCTGACCGCCAGTGAGCACGGCTACGGCAAGCGCACGGCGATCGATGAGTTCCCCACCTACAGCCGTGGCAGCCAGGGCGTTATCGCCATGCAGTGCTCCGAGCGTAACGGTGACCTGGTCACCGCGCTCCAGCTGTTTGATGGCGATGAAATGATGCTGATTTCCGACAAGGGTACCCTGGTGCGCACCCGCACCGATGAGGTTTCCGTCCTGAGCCGGAATACTCAGGGGGTACGCCTGATTCGCCTGTCCCAGGAAGACGAGCGTCTGGTCGGCGTGGAGCGGATTGCAGAATCCGATGATGAAGAGATAGAAGGCGAGGAAAGCGAAGAATGAGCAGGGCGTTCAACTTTTGCGCGGGGCCGGCTACCTTGCCGGAGCCCGTGCTGAAACAGGCCCGGGACGAAATGCTGGACTGGCGTGGTACCGGCATGTCGGTGATGGAAATGAGCCACCGCAGCGACGAGTTCGTGGCTATTGCCGAAACTGCCGAGAAAGACCTGCGTGAATTGGCCGGAATTTCAGATGATTACGCTGTACTCTTCATGCAGGGTGGAGCTTCAAGCCAGTTCTCCACTATCCCGCTTAACCTGCTCGGCGACAAAACCTCGGCGGATTACGTCAACACCGGCATCTGGTCCAAGAAGGCGATTGCCGAGGCCAAGCGCTACGGTGACGTGAACGTGGTTGCCAGTTCCGAGGACAGCGGTTTTACCACCGTGCCGGAACAGGCCACCTGGAACACCAATGCTGATGCCGCCTACCTGCATTACACCCCGAACGAGACCATTGGCGGCCTGGAATTCGATTTCACACCGGAAAGCGGAGATGTACCCCTGGTGGCGGACATGTCCTCCACCATGCTGTCCCGGCCGGTGGATGTGTCCCGCTACGGGCTGATCTACGCCGGCGCCCAGAAGAACATCGGCCCGTCAGGCCTGGTGGTGGTCATCATCCGCAAGGACCTGCTCGGCAAGGCCCGCAAGGAAACGCCGACGATGATGAATTACCAGGTCATCGCTGATAACGGCTCCATGTACAACACCCCGGCGACCTATTCCTGGTACCTGGCGGGGCTGGTGTTCAAGTGGCTGAAAGAGCAGGGCGGCGTCAAGGCCATGGGCGAGATCAACTATCGCAAGGCGAAGAAACTGTATGACTTCATCGACGCCAACGATTTTTACGCCAACCCGATTGAGCCCCGCTTCCGCTCCTGGATGAACGTACCATTCACCCTGGCCGACGATGCCCTGAATGACGACTTCCTCAAGGGTGCGGACGCCCGGAGGCTCCTGAACCTCAAGGGCCATCGCTCCGTGGGCGGGATGCGCGCCAGCATCTATAACGCCATGCCCGAAGCGGGTGTTGACGCACTGATCCAGTACATGACGGAATTTGCGAAGGAGCGTGGCTGATCATGACGGACGAGAAGACCCGTCTGGGCGAACTGCGTGACGAAATCGACAGTATTGACCAGCAGATCATGGACCTTATCAGTGCCCGGGCCCGCTGTGCCCAGGAAGTGGCCCATGTAAAGATGGCTGCGAATCCGGACGAGGATGTGTTCTTTTACCGTCCCGAGCGCGAGGCCCAGGTGCTGCGTCGTATCAAGGAGCACAATCCGGGGCCGCTGCCCGCCGAGGAGATGGCGCGGCTGTTCCGTGAAATCATGTCCGCCTGCCTGGCGCTGGAAAAGCCGATGCACATCGCTTTCCTGGGGCCGATCGGTACCTTTACCCAGGCGGCGGCGCTGAAGCATTTCGGTCATTCCGTGATCAGCGTACCGTTGCCGGCCATCGACGCGGTCTTCCGCGAAGTGGAGTCCGGTGCAGCCCACTATGGCGTGGTGCCGGTGGAGAACTCCACCGAAGGCATGATCAACCACACTCTGGACATGTTCATGTCATCGCCGCTGAAGATCTGCGGTGAGGTGCAGTTGCGGATTCACCACCACCTGCTGGTGTCTCCGAAGCACAAGGACCAGGAAATCACCCGAATTTATTCCCACCAGCAGTCCTTTGCCCAGTGCCGGCAGTGGCTGGATACTCATCGCTACGGCATCGAGCGGGTGACCGTGTCCAGTAATGCCGAGGCCGCCCGCCGCGCCGCCGAAGAGCCGGGCACAGCTGCCATTGCCGGGGATATGGCAGCGGAACTGTATGGTCTCGAGAAACTGGCCAACAGCATCGAGGATCGTCCGGACAACACCACCCGGTTCCTGATCATCGGTCGTGAAGAGGTTCCGGCCAGCGGTCACGACAAGTCCTCCATCCTGGTGTCCATGCGCAACAAGCCCGGCGCGCTGTATCAGCTGCTGGAGCCGTTCCACCGTCACGGCATCAGTCTGACCCGCATCGAGACCCGGCCATCGCCCAGTGGTACCTGGGCCTACGTGTTCTACATCGACTTCGAGGGACACATGGAGGACGAAACCGTCCGTAAGGTACTGGCCGAGGTGGATGAAGAGGCGGTGGAGCTCAAGCGGCTCGGTTCCTACCCAATCGGCGTTTTGTAAAGGAGGCTTTGAATGGCAGTCGATTACCAGAGTCTTGCGGTTAAAGGTGTCCAGGCTTTGTCTCCCTACCAGCCGGGCAAACCGATCGAGGAACTGGCCCGGGAGCTGGGCCTGAAGCCCGCCGAGATCATCAAGCTGGCCAGTAACGAGAATCCTTTGGGACCCAGCGAAAAGGCACTGGCTGCCGCCCGGGAAGCACTGTCTGAAATGTGCCTGTATCCGGATGGCAACGGCTTTGATCTCAAGCAGGCGCTGTCTGAGCGCTTCGGCGTGGGCATGGATCAGATCACCCTGGGCAACGGTTCGAACGATGTCCTGGAAGTGATTGCCCGCTGCTTCGCCGATGCGGATTCCGAAGTGGTTTTCTCCCAGTATGCCTTTGCGGTTTATCCGCTGGTGACCCAGGCCATCGGCGCCAAAGGGGTCTCGGTGCCAGCGAAGGATTGGGGGCATGATCTCGATGCCATGGCAGATGCGGTGACCGACCGTACCCGCCTGGTATTCGTGGCCAACCCGAACAACCCGACCGGGACGGTGCACACCGCCGATGCGATTGAAAGCTTCCTGACGAAGATTCCGGAAGACGTACTCGTGGTGCTGGATGAAGCCTATTGCGAGTACCTGACCGGTACCGAGTACCCCGACGGTATTGAGCTCCTGGAACGTTTCCCCAACCTCATCGTCTGCCGAACCTTCTCCAAGGCGTGGGGTCTGGCCGCCTTGCGGGTGGGGTACAGCATCAGCTCTCCTGAGATTGCCGACATCCTCAACCGGGTCCGTCAGCCGTTCAACGTCGATACGGTGGCGCTTGCCGCGGCAACGGCCGTCCTGGGGGATGAGGATTATCTGAACCGTTCCCGCGAGGTGAATGCTGCCGGTCTGAAGCAATTAGCGGACGGCTTTGATCGTATGGGGCTGCCCTACATTCCTTCCGCCGGTAACTTCATCGCCGTGGAAGTGGGGGAGCAGGCCCTGGCGATTTACCATTCGTTGCTCGAGCATGGCGTCATCGTGCGGCCGATTGGCGGTTACGGAATGCCGGAACATCTACGGGTTTCTGTCGGCCTTGCCAAAGAAAACGAACGCTTCCTCGACGCCCTTGCCGAGGCCCTGAGTGCCGCCGGGGAGGGTGGCTGAAGTGGGCGACGGCGAGCCACTTTTCAAGCGCGTTGCCATTATCGGTCTGGGACTCATCGGTGGGTCCCTGGCCAGTGCCATCAGACAGCACCGGCTGGCCGGCCAGGTAGTCGGTTATGACCGGCGGGCCGAAGAGCTTGCCCTCGGCGAGGAGCTGGGTGTTATCGATGTTGCGGCCGAGTCACTCGAACAGGCCGTTCGCGGCAGTGATCTGGTGGTGCTGGCGGTTCCGGTACGCGCGACCCGTGCGGTGCTTGCAGAGGTCAAGCCGTTTCTCGACAGCGACACAGTTTTGTCCGATGTCGGCAGTACCAAATCCAGTTTTGTAGCGGACGTTGAAGCCGTTTTCGGTGAGCTTTCTCCCCACGTGATTCCCGGTCACCCGATTGCCGGTTCCGAAAAAAGCGGTATTCGGGCGGCCAATCCCGAGTTGTTTGCCAATCACAAGGTCATCCTGACACCGGCGGACAACGCCCATCAGCCCGATGTCGAGCGGCTCAGGGCGCTGTGGGAGGGATGTGGTGCCACCGTGTTGACCATGTCCGTGGCGTACCATGACGAAGTACTGGCCGCGACAAGCCACCTGCCGCATCTTATTGCCTTCTCCCTCGTGGACACCCTGGCGGGGGAAGACGAGAATATGGATATCTTCCGGTATGCCGCCGGCGGTTTCCGGGATTTTACCCGGATCGCGGCCAGCGACCCCGTGATGTGGCACGACATCTTTCTGTCGAACCGGGATGCGGTGCTCCGGGTTATCGACCACTTTACCCATGATCTGGACCAGTTGCGGTCTGCCATTGCCGCTGGCGATGGTGCAATGCTGCTCCGGGTCTTCAGTCGCGCCAAGGCGGCGCGGGAACACTTCACCAAAATGCTTTCAGGACAGGCGTACGTGACTAACAACAGCGAAAAGCAGGTAACCTTCCAGCTCCAGCCCGGTGGCTCCATCCGGGGTGATATCCGGGTTCCGGGTGACAAATCCATGTCCCACCGTTCCATCATGCTGGGTGCTCTGGCGGAGGGAATTACCGAGGTCAAAGGTTTCCTCGAAGGTGAAGACAGCCTGGCGACCCTGCAGGCGTTCCGTGACATGGGCGTGACCATCGAAGGCCCGGAAGACGGCTTCGTTCGCATCCACGGTGTCGGCATGCACGGCCTGCAGGCACCCCGGGGCCCGCTCTACCTGGGGAATTCCGGAACCGCCATGCGCCTGTTTGCCGGTTTGCTGGCCGCCCAACCGTTCGATTCCGAGCTGACCGGTGATGCCAGTCTGTCCAAGCGTCCCATGGGACGCGTTGCCGATCCGCTCCGGGCCATGGGTGCGGTGATCGACACCGCCGAGGGTGGCCGCCCGCCGCTGAAGATTCGTGGCGGTCATAAACTGACCGGCATTCATTATGAAATGCCCGTGGCCAGTGCCCAGGTCAAATCCTGCCTGTTACTGGCGGGCCTCTATGCCGAGGGCGTTACCTCGGTGACCGAACCTGCGCCGACACGGGACCATACCGAGCGCATGCTGGAGGGCTTTGGCTATCACGTTCACCGTGACGGCGCTACCGCCAGTGTGTCCGGCGGCGGCAAGCTGACTGCCTGCGCCATTGATGTGCCCGCGGATATTTCTTCCGCCGCCTTCTTCCTGGTGGCCGGGAGCATTGCCCCTGATTCCGAACTGGTGCTGCGTCATGTCGGCATGAATCCGACCCGGGTGGGGGTTATCAATATCCTGCGCCAGATGGGCGCCGATATCGAAGTGCTCGAGGAGCGGGAGATCGGCGGTGAGCCAGTGGCTGACCTGCGTGTACGCTCTGCCGAGCTCAAGGGCATCGATATCCCGGAAGAGCAGGTGCCCCTGGCTATCGACGAATTCCCTGTACTGTTCATCGCCGCCACCTGCGCGCAGGGCCGTACGGTGCTACGCGGTGCCGAGGAACTGCGGGTGAAAGAAAGCGACCGGATCCAGGTGATGGCGGACGGTCTGGCAGCCCTGGGCGTTGAGACGACGGTTACCCCGGATGGCATCATCATCGATGGTGGCCAGGAGATTGGCGGTGGAACGTTGAACAGCCACGGGGATCACCGCATTGCCATGTCGTTCGCGGTGGCATCCCTGAGGGCAACCGGACCGATCGAGATCACGGACTGCGCCAACGTTGCCACCTCCTTCCCCAGCTTTGTGGAGCTCGCGCAGCAGACCGGTATCCAGATCCGTACAGAAGGTGGTGAGTGATGGCAGACAGCAAGGCACCGGTTATTGCGGTGGATGGCCCCGGTGGTTCAGGAAAGGGCACCATCACCCAGATGCTGGCGCAGAAGCTGGGCTGGCACCTGCTGGACAGTGGTGCCCTGTACCGCCTGACCGCGCTGGCGGCCATGCGTCAGGGCGTTTCCTTTGATGATGAAGAGGGACTGGTCCGGGTGGCGTCCTCGCTGGACGTGAGCTTCGAGCCGACCCCGGCCGGTCAGCCGGCGAAAGTGTTGCTGGCAGGGGAGGATGTGACCTCCGAGATTCGCACCGAGACTTGCGGTGACAACGCCTCCCGGGTGGCGGTCATGCAGCCGGTCCGGGATGCGTTGTTGCAGAGGCAGCGGGACTTTCGCCAGGTGCCCGGCCTGGTCGCCGATGGCCGCGACATGGGCACGGTGGTGTTCCCGGATGCGCCAGTGAAAATCTTCCTGACGGCCAGCGCCGAGGAACGTGCCCGGCGACGTTTTAACCAGTTGAAGGAAGCGGGTGTCGATGTTAATATTGATGCCCTTTTAGAGGAGATACGGGTTCGTGACGAACGGGATATGAACCGTTCCGCAGCCCCTCTCAGGCCCGCAGATGATGCGCAAGTCATTGATTCTACGGGGTTGAGTATAGAAGAGGTGTTGGACAGGTGTATGGCCGCAGCAGGTCAGGCCTGACTACACCTTTTTGTCGTTGAAATGCCGGAAACAGCGTTATTTGCCAGCCGCTGGCTGATTCCGGAAATCGCTAACAGACCGTGTTGCTGGCGGCACGGAGTACACTTGCGTTGATCACATAGGACACATAATGAGCGAGAGCTTTGCGGATCTTTTTGAAGAAAGCCTGAAAGAAATTGACATGCAACCGGGTTCCATCGTCCAGGGAACCGTAGTTGACGTCGACAACGACTGGGTCACCGTTAACGCCGGACTGAAGTCCGAGGGCGTTATCCCCGCCTCCCAGTTCCTCAACGAAAAAGGCGAGTTGGAAGTAGCTGTCGGCGATGTTGTCGATGTGGCTCTCGATGCTGTTGAAGATGGCTTCGGTGAAACCCGTCTTTCCCGCGAGAAGGCCAAGCGTGCCGAAGCGTGGAAAGTACTGGAGAAGTCCTTCGAGGCCGAAGAAGTTGTTAAAGGCGTGATCAATGGCAAGGTCAAGGGCGGTTTCACCGTCGACCTGTCTGGCATTCGTGCCTTCCTGCCGGGTTCCCTGGTAGACGTTCGTCCGGTTCGCGACACTGCGCACCTGGAGAACAAAGAGCTGGAATTCAAGGTTATCAAGCTGGACCAGAAGCGTAACAACGTGGTTGTTTCCCGCCGCGCCGTTCTGGAAGCTGAAAACAGCGAGCAGCGTGAAGCTCTGCTTGAGACCCTGACCGAGGGTATGGAAATCAAGGGTATCGTCAAGAACCTGACCGACTACGGCGCGTTCGTGGATCTGGGTGGCGTTGACGGCCTGCTGCACATCACCGATATGGCCTGGAAGCGCATCAAGCATCCGAGCGAAATCGTGAACGTTGGCGATGAGATCAACGTCAAGGTTCTGAAGTTCGACCGTGAGCGCAATCGTGTTTCCCTGGGTCTGAAGCAGCTGGGCGAAGATCCCTGGGTGGATATCAAGGGCCGTTACCCGGAAGGTTCCAAGGTTACTGCACGCGTAACCAACCTGACCGACTACGGCTGCTTTGCCGAGCTGGAAGAGGGTGTTGAAGGTCTGGTACACGTGTCCGAAATGGACTGGACCAACAAGAACATTCATCCGTCCAAGGTTGTTCAGGTCGGTGACGAAGTAGAAGTCATGATCCTGGATATCGACGAAGAACGTCGTCGTATCTCCCTGGGTATCAAGCAGTGTGTATCCAACCCGTGGGAAGACTTCTCCAGCAAGTTCAACAAGGGCGACCGCATCTCCGGTAAGATCAAGTCCATCACTGACTTTGGTATCTTCATCGGTCTGGAAGGCGGCATCGACGGGCTGGTTCACCTGTCCGACATCAGCTGGAACGAGACTGGCGAAGAAGCCGTTCGCGAGTACAAGAAGGGCGACGAAGTCGAGACCGTTATCCTGTCTGTTGATCCCGAGCGTGAGCGTATCTCCCTGGGCATCAAGCAGCTGGAAAGCGATCCGTTCGCCGAGTTTGTTCAGCTGAACGACAAGGGCTCCATCGTCAAGGGCACTGTATCTTCTGTTGACGCCAAAGGAGCAACCGTTGCCCTGAACGACGAGGTTGAAGCGGTACTGAAGGCCTCCGAAATCAGCCGTGACCGTGTGGAAGACGCACGCAACGCGCTGAAGGAAGGCGAAGAAGTCGAAGCGAAGATCATCAGCATCGACCGCAAGAACCGCGTCATCAACCTGTCCATCAAGTCCAAGGACGTTGAAGACGACAAGCAGGCGCTGGAAAGCGTCCGCAGCAAGGCCGCTGAATCTTCTGGTGCGACCACCATCGGTGATCTCATCAAGGAGCAGATGCAGCAGCAGAACGCCAACAAGGAATAAGTTTCCTTCTGGTGTGAAAAAAACGGGCTCTAAGAGCCCGTTTTTTTTGTGTTTTTTTCTGGTTTGACTAAACTAGGACAAGAAATCACGGTAACTGACTACCGAATAATAAAGAAGAGGGAAGCGCCTCATGACGAAGTCCGAACTGGTCGAACTGATTGCTTCCAAGCAGACTCAGTTGTCTGTGAAGGATGTTGAACTTGCAGTGAAAACCATCATAGAGCACATGTCCCAGTCGCTCGCGGATGGTCAGAGAATCGAAATTCGGGGATTTGGCAGCTTTTCCCTCCATCACCGGGCGGCCCGGGTCGGGCGTAACCCCAAGACCGGTGAGGCTGTGAACTTGCCGGCAAAGTATGTGCCCCATTTCAAACCCGGGAAGGAACTCCGGGAACAGGTCAATGACAGCCTGAAAAAAGGTTTCTAGGGTCTCGCAGAGAACATGAAGATTCGGGCCTGTTGAGCCCTACGGAGTGCTTACGCTATGGCAGGATTGCAGAAAATCCTCATTATTCTGTTGGTACTGGTCCTGATTTTATTGGCACTCGTATTCTCGCTGAATAACCAGATGGCGGTCTCCCTTAATTTCCTGCTGTTCGAGACCCAACCCCACGGCGTGGCTGTCTGGATTATCATGGCGTTTGTGATTGGTGCATTATTTGGTGTGCTGATGACCATGCTGGCGACCGTGCGGACATCGGTATCCCGGCGAACCCTCAAGAAACGACTCGATCGTGCCGAGCAGGCATTGGAGAAATCCAGGGCTGAGAACGACCGGACTCTTTAATGGATATAGTGCTTCAGTGGCTGCTGCTGACCGCGGCAGTTGCGGCCGGCTGGATGGCTGGCCGGCTTGGCAGTAACAACCGCAGTTCAAAAAGCGCCATCTCTGACGAAGACTCAGTCCGCGATCGCCTCCAGTTCCTGTTTACCAATTACTCCGACCAGGCGGTCGAAAACTTCGTGCAGTCCCTCGCCGTCAACAAGGACACCGTCAGCCTGCACCTGTCCATCGGCAGTCACTTCCGGAACAAGGGCGAGACCGACCGCGCCATCCTCATTCACCAGAACCTCCTTGCCCGCCCCGAGTTGCCCGGCCGTTTTTCGCCACAGGTGACGATGGAGCTTGCCCTGGACTATCTCAATGCCGGCTTGTTGGACCGCGCCGAAGCGCTTCTGCACCAGATCATGGGTGACCGGGAATACGGCCGCGATGCCGCGCTCCAGCTGATCGAGCTGTACCAGCAGGAACGCGAGTGGGGCAAGGCCGCCGACGTGGCCCGTACCCTCGCTAAGGGCGACTCCGATGTGGTGCTGTTCAAGGCCCTGGCCTATATCACCTGTGAGCTTTCCGAGAAGGCGCTGAAACACGACGATCGATGGACAGCCCAGAAGTTGGCCAAGGAGGCCCTGGAATATGACCGCTCCTGCGTCCGCGCCACGCTGATCCTGATGAGTCTCCTGGTTCGACAAGGCAGCTTCCGGGAAGCCGGAAAGGAAAGTCTCAAGGTATTCGACCAGAACCCGGAGTTCGGGCCGGAAGCGATTGACCGCCTCATGAAGCTTGAACGAGAGCATGGCGACGTCGGCCGCCTGGTGAAAAAGCTTCGCAAACTCTACGAGAAATATCCCAGCACGAGTTTGCTTCTGGCTCTGGTAGAATCTGTCGAACGCTCTTCCGGGCGACCTGGAGCGATTGATCTGTTGCGCCAGGAGTTGGAAATCCGTCCCTCCGTGCGGGGACTGTTGAGACTGGTTGAAATGGCCGGTTACGAAAAGGGCATGACCACGGACGAAGGTCGCCTGGTCAGCCGGATCGGCCATCTGCTCCTGTCTAACCGCCCGGTTTATCGCTGCGTAAACTGCGGCTTCTCCGGCCAGCAGTTACACTGGCTCTGCCCGAGCTGCAAACAGTGGGAAACCATCCGCCCGATCCAGGGCGTGGAAGCTGAATAAACCCGTTACGATTTACCCCAGGAACCGAACCGTGCAAAACCCCTCTGACCCCAAGATCATCGTCGCCCTCGACTTCCCCTCCCAGAACCCGGCGCTGGCCCTGGTCGACCAGCTGGACCCGGCCAAATGCCGCCTGAAAGTCGGCAAGGAGCTGTTCACCCGCTCTGGTCCGCAACTGGTACAGGCGTTGCAGGGCAGGGGCTTCGATGTGTTCCTGGACCTGAAATTCCACGACATCCCGAACACCACCTCCGCCGCCGTTGCCGCTGCCGCCGATCTCGGCGTCTGGATGGTGAACGTCCACGCCTTCGGCGGTGAAAAGATGATGGTCGCCTGCCGCGAACGCCTGGAATCCTTCGGCGCAGACAAGCCCCTGCTGATCGCCGTAACTGTCCTGACCAGCATGGGAGCCGACGATCTCGCCGGCATCGGCATCACCGACTCCCCGGAAGCCCAGGTCTCACGCCTGGCAACCCTGACCCGCAACTGCGGCCTTGACGGCGTCGTCTGCTCCGCGCAGGAAGCTCCAAAGCTCAAAGCCGAGCATGGCGCCGACTTTAAACTGATCACCCCGGGTATCCGGCCGCTGGCCGCCGACAAAGGCGACCAACAACGCATCATGACTCCCACGGATGCCCTCAAAGCCGGTTCCGACTACCTCGTGATTGGCCGTCCGATTACCCAGGCGCCTGATCCATTGGCTGCTCTGGAAGCTATCCATTCTGAGGTGGTTGGCCTCTAACTTGTTTTCTGTCCCTTAATCCTGACCCAGCCTGCTGTCTTGGCGGGCTGGTGGTGTGGGGCCGCCCTCCCAAAAACCGCTACGAGCACGTCCATGTGCGCTTGTTTCAGGCCATCCTTGGCCTTCAACATTTTTGGGAGGGCGGCCCCACACCACCGGTCTAGGCATCCGGGGGTATCGCAACTGATCTGAAAGAGAATTTTGGGGAGGGTTGATGGGAGATTCTCTCCGCGCTCTAGTGAAGGCGGATATCTCCTGAATTCAGAGGGGCGGTGGGTACCTGCTCCCAAAAATGTGCGGAGCCATGGATGGCGGAGCCAAGCGCACATGGACGTGCTCGTAGCGGTTTTTGGGAGCAGGTACCCATCGCACCTTGCACCAGAACTGGAAAGCTAGGGCAGGACTAAAGCCCAAAACCCAAAACTTAATCAGAGCTTCTAGAGAAAAAACGAACAAACACAAAAAAGCCCGCTAACTCAGAGAATTAGCGGGCTTTCGAAATATTGGCTCCCCGAGCTGGGCTCGAACCAGCGACAAACGGATTAACAGTCCGTTGCTCTACCAACTGAGCTATCGGGGAACGTCGTCATGTGACGAGGCGCGTATATTAAGGTGGCTATACCGCCTCGTCAACCCCTGACAAAAACTTTTTAGCCAAGCGCCTTCTGCAAACGCTCAACCGCCTTCTGCAGGTTCTCCATGCTCGTCGCGAAGCTCAGGCGCATGTGGCCCGGAGCGCCGAAGGCGGAGCCCGGAACGATGGCCACGCCGGCGTCGGTCAGCAGCTTCTCGGCGAACTCCACGTCTGTGCTGACGCTGTCATCGGCATCGATGGCGCCCTGGAAGCTCGGGAACACGTAGAAGGTGCCGTCGCCGTTCAGACACTCAACGCCCGGCAGCTTGTTCAGGGCATCTACCAGCCAGTCGTGACGTTCCTTGAACGCCTTGACCATCTCGCCCACGCACGCCTGATCACCGTCCAGGGCGGCGGTGGCGGCGGCCTGGGAGATGGAGCAGGGGTTGGAGGTGCTCTGGGACTGGATCTTCTTCATGGCGCCGATGATCTTGGCCGGGCCTGCGGCATAGCCGATACGCCAGCCGGTCATGGAGTAGGCCTTGGACACACCGTTCAGTACGAAGGTGCGCTCGTAAAGCTCCGGACAGGCGTTCACGATGTTGCAGAACGGCTTGCCGGTCCACAGGATCGGCTCGTACATGTCGTCCGTGGCGATCATGATATTCGGATGCTTCTTCAGCACCTCACCGATCGCCTTCAGCTCTTCCATGGAGTAGGCCATGCCACTCGGGTTGGACGGGCTGTTGATCACGAACAGGCGGGTACGCTCGGTGATGGCGTTTTCCAGCTGCTCAGGGGTGATCTTGAAGCGGGTGTCGGCGCTGGTCTCGATGATGACCGGCTTGCCTTCGGCGACCAGTACCATGTCCGGGTAGGAAACCCAGTAAGGTGCCGGGATGATGGCTTCATCACCTTCATTTAGTGTGGCAAGTGCCAGGTTGAAAAAGCTCTGTTTGCCACCACTGCTAACCAATATCTGGTTGGCTTCGTATTCCAGGCCGTTGTCCCGTTTGAACTTCGCAATAATCGCTTTCTTCAGGGCCGGCGTACCATCCACGGCAGTGTATTTGGTCTGGCCGTTGTTGATGGCTTCAATGGCTGCCTGTTTGATGTGCTCGGGGGTGTCGAAGTCCGGCTCGCCTGCACCCAGGCCGATGATGTCCTGGCCCGCTGCGCGGAGTTCGGCGGCCTTGTTGGTGACTGCGAGGGTGGGAGAGGGCTTGATAGCCTGTACTCGGCTGGAAAGTTGAAGGTCCAAACTTGAGCTCCTTAAAGCTGCGTCCTATTGGGCTGCGATCGGCCGGGGGGGCCATTGCTGGCTGATTTTCGCCCAGCCGTCGATCGCACTGATGGTATCATGAAGCCAGCGTAACGCTAAATTTCTCGATGGTATAAGTCCGCCCGGGGCGGGCACCGCGCAAATCCGGAGGTTATCCGCCAGTTATGGCAACACAAGAAACCAGTACCGCCCAGAACTCAGCGTTTCGAGTCGACTCTCCCTACCAGCCGGCCGGTGACCAGCCCAAGGCAATCGAGGGACTGGTGGATGGTATCCAGTCCGGCCTGGCGCACCAGACGCTGCTCGGGGTGACCGGTTCGGGGAAAACCTTCACCGTCGCCAATGTGATCGAGCAGGTGCAGCGGCCCACCATCATCATGGCCCACAACAAGACCCTGGCGGCCCAGCTGTATGGCGAGTTCCGTGAGTTTTTCCCGGACAACGCGGTGGAGTACTTCGTCTCCTACTACGACTACTACCAGCCGGAAGCTTACGTGCCGTCCTCGGATACGTTTATCGAGAAAGACGCCTCCATCAACGAGCACATCGAGCAGATGCGGCTGTCCGCCACCAAGGCGTTGCTGGAACGGCCGGATGCCATCATCGTGGCCACCGTGTCGTCCATCTACGGTCTGGGTGACCCCCAGTCCTACCTGAAGATGATGCTGCACCTGGACCGGGGCGATCAGATTGACCAGCGCTTCATCCTGCGTCGGCTGGCCGAGCTGCAGTACACCCGCAATGACGTGGAATTCCACCGGGCCAATTACCGGGTCCGGGGCGATGTCATCGATGTGTTCCCGGCGGAATCGGAGAAGGAGGCCATCCGGATCGAGCTGTTCGATGATGAGGTGGAGAATCTCAGCTATTTCGATCCGCTCACCGGCGAGGTCTTGCGTCGGGTGCCCCGGGTGACCATCTACCCGAAATCCCACTACGTCACTCCGCGCCAGACGGTGCTGGATGCGGTAGAGCACATCAAGGTGGAGCTGGATGAACGCCTGCAGCAGCTGCGGGACAACAACCGGCTGGTGGAAGCCCAGCGCCTGGAAGAGCGCACCCGGTATGACATTGAGATGATGCTGGAGCTCGGTTATTGCAACGGCATCGAGAACTACTCCCGGTACCTGTCCGGGCGCCGGCCGGGGGAGGCGCCGCCAACCCTGTTCGATTACCTGCCGCCCAACGCCTTGCTGGTGGTGGACGAATCCCACGTGACCATTCCCCAGATCGGTGCCATGTACAAGGGTGACCGGTCACGTAAGGAAACCCTGGTGGAGTATGGGTTCCGGCTGCCCTCGGCGCTGGATAACCGCCCGATGCGGTTCGAGGAATGGGAGCGTATTGCACCCCAGATGATTTTTGTCTCGGCGACGCCGGGTAACTATGAGGCCGAACACGCCGGCCAAGTGGTGGAGCAGGTGGTCCGTCCCACCGGCCTGCTGGATCCGGAAATCGAGGTTCGGCGGGCCTCCACCCAGGTGGATGACCTGCTGTCAGAAATCCACGCCCGGGTGAAGGTACAGGAGCGGGTTCTGGTGACCACGCTGACCAAGCGCATGGCAGAGGATCTGACTGACTTCCTGATGGAACACGACATCAAGGTCCGATACCTGCACTCGGATATCGACACCGTGGAGCGGGTTGAGATCATCCGGGACCTGCGCCGGGGCGAGTTTGATGTGCTGGTGGGGATCAACCTGCTGCGGGAAGGTCTGGATATGCCGGAAGTCTCCCTGGTGGCGATTCTGGATGCCGACAAGGAAGGCTTTCTGCGCAGTGAACGGTCCCTGATCCAGACCATCGGCCGGGCTGCCCGTAACGTGCACGGCAAGGCGATTCTCTACGGTGACAAGATCACCGGCTCCATGCAGCGGGCCATCGATGAGACCCAGCGGCGCAGGGAGAAACAGACCGCTTTCAACGAAGAGCATGGCATCACGCCGACCGGTCTGAACAAGAAGATCGCCGACATCATGGAGGGTGCGGCCGGTGGCGGCGGCCGTGGCCGTCGTAAGGCTGAGCGTCCGGGTCAGAAGGCGGCCGAGGAAGCCGAGCAGTATCGGGCGAAGGCCGGCAACCGGTCACCGGAGGAAGTGCTCAAGGAGGTGGCGCGTCTCGAGGACGAAATGTACAAGGCAGCCTCGGACCTGGATTTCGAGACCGCCGCGCGCCTGCGGGACGAGATTTCCGAACTCAAGGAGGCGGCCCTGCGGACCGGCTGATTAGCCGGTTCGTTTCGGCCCGACAATGACTGCGGCCTGCAGCGGCTGGTTGCGGCCGTAGCTGGACATTCGGGTGAAGACCCGTTTGTCCACCGGCAGGTACTGTTTGTCGGCAACGGTTTCGCCCGCCTGCACATCGATTTCCGGATCGTGCAGGTAAACGAACTCCTCGTCGATGGCACAAACCGTGACCCAGTGTGGCACCCGGCTGCGGTTCAGTTGCCAGGTGCTGATCAGGATGACCGGAATGCGTCCCTCGTGAAGGGCGCTCTCCATGCCCTCGAGGGTCAGCGGGTCATGGTGAAGCTGTATGCCGGTGGCGCCGATATCGTGCAAGAAACCCTCGTGTACCAGCTCCAGCACCCGTTTCTTGTCTTCATTGCGCACGGTGTCCTTGAACAGGGCGCCTTCCTGGCTGATCCAGGCGCTGGCTTCAAAGCCCCGGTTCCAGCTGGCGAGGGCCAGGCCGTGGGGGCCACAGCCGCCGTGGCCGGCGAGCATGAAAATGGTGGTGGCCTCGCGCCAGATTTTCAGCTCTTCGAGGGTGGTGAGCGGCTGCTGCTCATCCAGCGCGGCCATGGCCATGATCAGCGCGGCTGGCCCGCAGGTAAATTCCGTCGTCTGTGGGTAATAGGGGACCGGTGGAAATTCCCGGGTGGGCTCGTAATAGAGAATCCGCCGCTCGAACCGCAGGGCATCACCGTGATCTTCGTAATAATCGCGGTAGGTGCCGAACTGTCGGTAGCCCAGGCGTTTGTATAGATTGATGGCGCCAGGATTATCCTCGCGCACTTCCAGTCGCATGATGATGCGGTCGGCCTCCGCTGCTTCCTTTTCGGCCTCCCGGATCAGCATTTCACCAACACCCCGGCCCCGGGTCTCGGGAGCGACCGCAATGGAGTAAATCCGCGCCAGGCGGGTGGCGGCATTCATCAGCACCAGGCAATAGCCGATCAGCTCGCCGTCTTGCTCGGCCACAATCAGACGGTCCCGGGGCATCTCCAGGAAGCGACGGAAACTCCGCCGGGAAAGCCGGTCGTCACTGAAACAGCGATGCTCCAGCTGTACCAGGTTGTCCAGGTCGGTACTGACGGCTTGGCGAAGTGTTACATCAGGCATGGTTTTGCTGGCCCTGGTCGGTGGGAAGGGCAGGCTCGCGGGCTTCCCTCTCGCGGCTATTATGGTAGAGAGTGGCTGGTACGCAAGCCCCGTCGACATGCGTAAAAGCACGCACGCCAAGGTGATTGTGCAACGTCGGGGCCGGGCGTATTGTTGCGCAAATCCAGGCGGCTGAACCTTCAGGGAGGAATGCCACAGATGTCCCGTTTGCTCATTGTTGTTGATCGCGCCAAAGACTGGGCACCGTATTACCCCAGCGAAGATGTGCTGACCTTCGACCAGTATCTGCAGTACTCCTCGTCATCCACCGGACGGGTGCGGGTCATCAACCTGTGCCAGAGCGCAAAATACCTGAGCAAGGGCTATTACTGTTCACTCCTGGCCGAGGCCCGCGGCCACCACGTCGTGCCTTCGGTGATGACGCTCAACGATCTCAGCCGCAAGGGCCTGTTCTCGCTGGAGTTGGAAGAACTCGACCCCAGCGTACTCAACTGGCTGGATGCCGCCGGTTCCGAAATTGAATCTGCGAGCCAGGAAAAGGACGCAACCCCTGAGGTGCGGATCCGCACCTACTTTGGCCAGGCCGAGCACCCGGATCTGAAGCCGGTTGCCCGGGCCCTGTTCGAGAGCTTTCCGTGTCCCATCCTGGAAGTCGTCTTCAAACGCCGCAAGAAATGGCAGATTGCCTCCATGCGGCCTGCGGCGCCGGCCGATTTGTCCGAACAGGAACAGGATCTTTTTGCGGCCGCGCTGGACCGTTTCAGTACCATGGTCTGGCGAAAGCCACGGACCCGCCGGCGCTATCGCTTCGATCTGGCGATGCTGGTGAATCCGGAGGAGGAGATGCCGCCGAGCGATGAGGCAGCCCTCAAGCGTTTCGAGAAAGCGGGCCGGAAACTCGGTATCAGTGTGGAACGGATCACCCGGCGGGACTACATGCGGTTGCCGGAATACGATGGCCTGTTCATCCGCGAGACCACGGCCATTGACCACCACACCTACCGTTTTGCCCGCAAGGCCGAAGCCGAGGGCATGGTGGTGATTGATGACCCGGTCTCCATCCTGCGCTGCACCAACAAGGTATTCCTGGCGGACTTGCTGCGAAACAACAAGGTGCCGACACCGAAAACCCTGATCCTGTCCCGGGACCAGAAAGATGCGGTGGAGCATGTGGTCAGTACGCTCGGTTTTCCGGTGGTTATCAAGATCCCGGACGGGGCATTCTCCCGTGGGGTGACCAAGGCGCGGGATGAGAAGGAATTGCGGGCAGGGCTCCGGGAACTGTTCCGGCAGTCAGCCCTGGTGCTGGCCCAGGAATACCTGTATACGGACTACGACTGGCGGATAGGCGTGCTGGGTGGGCGTGCGATCTATGCCTGCAAATACATGATGGTCAAGGGTCACTGGCAGATCTACCAGCATGGAGAGTCCAAGGTGGAGAGCGGTGATTTCGAGACGCTGCCCACCTATGAGGTGCCCAGGGCCGTGATCCAGGCCGCCTTGAACGCTACGCGGTTGATTGGTGATGGTCTGTACGGGGTCGACATCAAACAGTCTGGCAACCGGGTGGCCATCATCGAGGTGAATGACAACCCCAGTGTCGATTCCGGCGTCGAGGACAAGTTCCTCGGTGGTGAGCTCTATACCCTGATCATGCAGGAATTCCTGTCCCGCATGGAGGCCAAGAGGCGGGGCTGAGCGGGCAGGGCGGCTGTTACGGCTCGCCCAGCCAGATCCTCACGCTGCCGAACCATGGGTAGTGCTCAAGGGCCTGGCGGACCAGCTCGCTGGTGATGTCGCCGGACTTGTCCGGAGCATCGAAGAAAAGTTCCAGGTGTACCTTGTTTTTAAGGTAGTGGAGTCGGAGCCTGCTGTGGGTCGGGAGTTCCCCAATGGTTTCATATAGCACCTGGCGAATTTCCTTCCTGGAAGGCAGGCGCTCTGAGGTCGGCGCTTGCTCCTCGTCGTTCTCTGCGTCGATATGGAAATTGATATCGCGGATGTTGTCGAGTTCCTGTCGCATGCCCGACACCACCTGCATGCCGATCTGGTGGCCCTCTGAGACGCTGATATCCGGCCGCACTACCAGGTGAACATCCAGCAGGATGTCGTGCCCCATGCGGCGGCTGCGCAGTTCATGGACATTGCGCACGCCGTCGGTTTCGCGGGCGATGGCCTTCAGCTTTTGCGTATCCTCCTGGGAAAGCCCGGTGTCCACCAGTTCCTTGACGCTATCCCAGGTGAATTTCCAGCCGATGTGGATGATGATCAGCGCGATGACCACCGCAGCCAGCACATCCAGCCACTCCCAGCCCATCATGGCACCCACGGTGGAGAGAAGTACCACAACCGACGAGAAGGCATCGGTGCGACTGTGCCAGGCGTTGGCAATGATCAGGTCCGACCGAATCGCCAGGCCTACGCGGCGGGTATAGTGATAAATCCACTCCTTGCCAGCAACGGACAGTCCGGCTGCCACCAGGACCGGCCAGCCCGGCACGTCGCTGATTCCACCGGCAAAGAGCCGCAACAGGTTTTCCCACGCCAGGGCCGCGCCCACGGCTATGAGAATACTGCCCAGCAGCAAAGTGCCAAAGGTTTCGATGCGCTGGTGGCCGTAGGGGTGATTCTCATCCGGTTCCTGCCGGGATACGCGCATAACCGCCAGTACAACGAAGTCAGAAGCAACATCGGTAAAGGAGTGGATGCCGTCAACAAACAGGGCCTGGGAGTTGAAAAGTGTACCACCGATGACTTTTATGACACCGAGGACGGCATCAAGAATCATTCCGATTATGGTGACCCTCGAGGCCGCCTTCATTTCCTTGTTCAGGGCATCCTGGGTACTGGACGTTGTGGAAACGGGGTCTTGCATTCGGAATGGCTCCGGCGGTTGAGTGTCCCGGAAAGTATAACGTTAAACCCCGTTCCTGTGGGGACGGGCGTTACACGCCTGATCGAGCGATTTATGCACATGGTTGCAATTCGGTGACGATGTAAAGAACCTTGACTATGTGTAGCCATGGGAGCTTATAGAATTATAAGTTATTGAAAAACATAATAAAATAAACTGGTTAAAAAATGATCAATTTGTAGGCTGGCGCAGTTATCAAGGGGTCTGAAAGTTTGCCCCGTGATTTTCAACAGGGTTATCCACAGATTCCGTGGAAAAGCTCACGAGATGTTAATGAGACAAGCAGTTACGAGCGATTGCTCAGGCAGACGGGATGCTGTGGAAAACTTCCGGTATACTCCCGCCCAATGACATTCAGGGAGTTATCTGATGTACGGCGTTATCCGCAACCTGTTATTCCGCTTTCCACCCGAGCAGGCCCACAATTTGGCGCTGGGCAGCCTTGATGTTGCCCAAAAACTGGGCTTGTTGAGCGCTTTTTCGCCAAAAATAGATGCATTGCCGGTCAATGTTATGGGGCTGGATTTCCCCAATCCCGTGGGACTGGCGGCGGGCCTGGACAAGAATGCCGATCATCTGGACGCCCTCGGCGCCCTGGGTTTTGGATTCATCGAGGTGGGCACGGTCACACCGCGGGCGCAACCGGGTAACCCCAAGCCCCGTATGTTTCGCCTCCCCGAGCACCAGGCGATCATCAACCGCATGGGTTTCAACAATGAGGGTCTGGAACACCTGCTCGACCGGGTGGATCACAGGCATTACCGGGGCATTCTCGGGATCAATGTCGGCAAGAACAAAGACACTCCGAACGAGGAGTCGGAGTCAGACTACCGCAAGGGCATCGCGGCAGTTTACTCCCGGGCTGACTACATCACGGTGAATGTGTCTTCTCCGAACACTCCGGGGCTGCGCGACCTGCAGTTCGGTGACTCCCTGAAAGGTCTGCTGGAGGCGATCAAGGACGAGCAGCGCCGGTGTGAGCAAGAAACCGGAAAGTACGTTCCCATTGCGGTAAAGATTGCGCCGGACATGGACGACACCGGCATCCGGTTTGTGGCCAATGCGCTGCTGGACACTGGCCTTGACGGCGTTATCGCCACCAACACCACCATCAGCCGTGATGCCGTGGCCGGCCACCGCCACGCAGATGAGGCGGGCGGCCTCAGTGGTGACCCGGTCCGTGAGGCCTCCCTGAGAGTTATTAAGGGGCTGTATGCAGAACTCGGGGAACGTTTGCCCATTATCGGCGTGGGTGGCATTACCGACGGCGAGAGTGCCGCAGAGAAGGTGAGGGCGGGTGCAAAACTGGTGCAGATCTACACGGGCTTCATCTATAAGGGGCCGGCGTTGATCAAAGAGGCGGTGGACGCCATTCGGCAGGAAACATCGGGAAGCTGAAAAAAGATGGGCCCGCTTAGCGGGCCCGTGCGGGGAATAAACCCCGTTGCGCTTCTTCGCATGGTACGGGGCGGGAGGCCCCGTTTGGGTTGCTCTTGGTACTGCGTCAAGTTGTGTAGAAAAAGATCAGATCAAGATTCGGGGTTGCTGGTGAATGTCCGTCACGCTGATGTGACATTGGCAAGTTTGTGAATACCGGAGACGCCGGTCATGCCCTCCCAGTTATCTGTGCGACCTTCGCGCCACCCGTTCAGCCATTCCTGTCGCACTTCCGGTTGTTCGATCGGGCAGCTGTCTTTCGGCTTTCCGGACACTCCGGCGAGATAACCCCTTTTATATGCACGGGCGTACATGTCTCTTTTCTGTCTTTTCATGCCGTTCCTCACTAATGGATTAACAGAACAAGCGTGTACACATCTGCAGTGGTCGTGGCGATCCGGGTTTCCCTCCGGGACAACCCCCTATTGCCAGCTTTGACCAGAGCAGTCAGGATCCTGTTAACGGAGGCTTTTCAGACCTCCGGAACGACGCGTCAAGTACAAGGTAGAACGAACCTTGAGCGCGTGTACACTAATTATTTCATCTATGTGACCGTTTTCTTATAGTTTTATGAACTAAAAATGACGCAGCAAAATTGGAA
Organism: Marinobacter szutsaonensis; assembly: GCF_039523335.1. Classification (NCBI taxonomy): domain Bacteria; kingdom Pseudomonadati; phylum Pseudomonadota; class Gammaproteobacteria; order Pseudomonadales; family Marinobacteraceae; genus Marinobacter; species Marinobacter szutsaonensis. The sequence continues at coordinate 45,592 of NZ_BAAAFC010000005.1, forward strand.
TTACTGCGAAAAACGGAAACTTACCCGGATTGTTATTTTGCCCAGGAGCTCGCTTTGTCTAAATGTGTCTTTTTCGTAACCTGCCCGAAAGGTGTTGAGTACCTGCTGGGGGATGAGCTTCGGACCTTCGGCCTGGAGACGGTCCGTAACGCGCCGGCCGGGGTGTGGGTTGAAGGCGAGCTGCAGGCGGGATACCGGGCCTGCCTGTGGTCGCGCCTGGCCAACCGTGTGATCCTCAACATCGCCGAGGTGGATGCGGGTAACGGGGACGCCATGTACGAAGGCGTGCTCGGTGTGGACTGGACACAGCACATTCCTGAGAAGGGCAGCTTCCGGGTAACTTTTCTCGGCCAGAACCAGGCGATCCGCAACACCCAGTTCGGCGCCCAGCGGGTGAAGGACGGCATTGTCGATGGTTTCCGCGCCAAGGGCGCGGCCCGGCCGGCGGTGGATGCCAAGAATCCCGACGTTACGATTTCTGCCCGCCTCAATCGCAACCGGCTTTCCATTGGCGTGGATCTCAGCGGTCACAGCCTGCACATGCGCGGCTACCGTACCGACAAGGGCATAGCTCCGCTGAAGGAGAACCTGGCAGCAGCGCTGCTGATGCGGTCCGGCTGGCCGGAGATTGCCGGGCAGGGCGGTGATTTTGTGGACCCCATGTGCGGCTCCGGGACGCTGCTGATTGAAGCTGCGATGATGGCCCTGGATATCGCTCCCGGGCGCCGGCAGGAGCGATTCGGTTTCGAGAAGTGGCCGGGTCATCAGCCTGAGGTCTGGCTTGCGCTCCGGCAGGAAGCGGAACGCCGGGCCCATGAGGGCAAGCAGGGCAGGCTCCCCAGATTTTCCGGATTTGACCAGGATTCCCGGGTCATCGCCACAGCCTGGAAGAACATCGAGCGCGCGGGCCTTGACGGTGTGGTGCATGTGGAAGCCCGGCCGGTGCAGGAATTCAGTCTGGAAGGGCAGTGGTCGGAGCGTGGCCTGGTGCTGACCAACCCTCCGTACGGCGAGCGCCTGAGCGAACGCAAGGAACTGGCTGGATTGTATCAGGCTCTCGGTGATGCCATGAAACAGGCTGTCCCTGGTTGGCGTCTTGGCGTTTTTACCGGTGCGCCGGAGTTCGGCAAGTCCGTAGGACTGCGCAGCTTCAAGCAGTACAAACTGTTCAATGGCAAGCTCCCGGCCCAGCTGCTGCTGTTTGAGGTGGCCGAGGAGAACACCATGACCCCCAGGGAGCCGGACGTTCCCGGGGAGATCCGTCCGCGCATCGCCAACGAAGAGCGCGCGGCAATGCTGCGCAATCGCCTGAAAAAGAACATGAAAACCATCGGCCAGTGGGCCCGGAAACAGGGTATCGGTTGCTACCGGCTGTACGATGCCGATATGCCGGAATATGCCCTGGCGATCGATGTCTATGAGGGGCGGGTGCATGTCCAGGAGTATGCTGCACCCAAGTCTGTGGACGAGCGGGCCGCCCAGGAGAGGCTGGCCGAAGCCCTGGCAGTGATTCCGGACGTGCTCGGGATCGAGCGCTCGGACCTCGTGTGCAAACAGCGACAGCGTCAGGCCGGTACCCAGCAATACGAGAAGCAGGCGGCCAGCGGCGAGTTCTTCACCGTGCATGAACATGGTTGTCTGTTGCGGGTGAACCTCAAGGACTACCTGGACACCGGCCTGTTCCTCGATCATCGCCCGGTGCGGCACTGGATCCAGCAGAATGCCCGGGGCAAGCGCTTCCTCAACCTGTTCTGTTACACCGGTGCAGCCTCGGTTCATGCGGTAGTGGGTGGCGCCAGCCGTTCCCTGAGCCTGGATATGTCGAAGACCTACGTGAACTGGGCCCGGGAAAACCTGGCGCTTAACGATGCCGATCCGAAAAAACATATGGTGGAACAGGCAGACTGCCTGGCCTGGCTGGCGGAGAAGCCGGCGGCGGACCAGCGTTTTGACCTGATCTTCATGGACCCGCCGACGTTCTCCAATTCCGCCCGTATGGCCGGAGTGCTGGATGTCCAGCGGGATCACGCCACACTGGTCCGCCAGGCGATGGCACGGCTGACCTCGGACGGCTTGCTGATCTTTTCTAACAACTTCCGCCGGTTCCGGCTTGATGAGGCGCTGGAGGAGGAGTTTGCGGTGGAGGAAGTCTCACGCAGCACCCTGGACAAGGATTTCCAGCGCAACCCGAGGATTCACCGCTGCTGGCACATCCGGCACAAAATCTGAAAAACGACCCCGATACTAGAATTCGTATCTCAGGCCGCCCGAGAACTGGAAGCTGTTCACTTCACTGCCGGTGTCTTCGAACAGCTTTCCACCCTCGAACACCAGGAAGGTGTCGTCCATCACCTCGATATCGAAGCCGGCCAGCCAGCTGGTGCTGAAGCCGCTGTCCGGGAACTCCTCGCCAAAGCTGCGATAGAAAACGTTGCGGTCGGCATCCGGGTTCTCGAGAGTGGCCTCGCCGTGAATGTAGGAAAACCCGAACTGGCCATAGATATTGGCGTACTCGCCGAGGGGGTAGTGCATCCCGATGTACCAGCTGGCGAAATAATCCACTGCCAGGGTGAAGTCGCTGTCCGGGACTTCGGCATCCTTGTAGCCGCCCCCGGCGCGTAACTCCGCGTGGAACAGGTCGGTGATGTGCCCGCCCACCACCAGGGTAGCGGCGCTGCCCCAGGCACGCTCAGCGGCGGGTCCGATGGTGCGGTGGTTGATGGCGGTAGCCAGCAGGCCAATGTAGTGCTTGTCTGCCCTCGGGGTGGTTTCCTGGGCGAGCGCCTGTTGCGGGGCCAGAAGGGCGCAGAGGAAAAACGGTGCCAGGGCGGATCTAAGGGTGGTGGGTACAACCTTTGTCATTGTTATCGGGCTTCCTGACGGGTGAGCGGTTGGCCCGATTCTGCCTTGTGTAACGGTTTGTTACGTCGACTCGTGTCACAGTTCCCTGTGCCCAGTGTGGAGAGGGGAGGTCTAAAAAGGGGTCAGAAGAAGGCTTTCTTCAGACCCCGGCCTCAACTCCGGGGTCGGATGAACACTTTCATCTGACCCCATCTTCATGACGATATCTCCCGGGCCTCAGTCTTCGTCCAGGTAGCCCTCTTCCCGCGCCAGCAGCAGCAACGCATACACCCCATTCTCCGGCAACTGCGGCTCCAGCCCCTCCTCGATCATCAGCTGATGGCGACGATCCTCCAGGCTTTCAATATCCAGGCCGGTGATCAGATCGCTGATCGGCGCAATCTCGAAAGGCGCCTCGTGGCCGACGGCACTGAAGATCAGGTCCACCAGGATCTCGTCCGGATCCAGGCCGTCGACGTATACGGTCTGGTCGGGAAGGTCTTCGTGCAGCTCCCGGACCAGCTCGATGAGCGGAACTCCCTGTTCCATGAGGTAGCGGATATCAGTGTCTCCAGGGTCGCCATCGTCAGGTAGCCAGCTCTCATCCGGGGCGATGACCACGGCTTTCATCTGCCCGTCACCGAGGGACCAGGCGATCGCCGTCGGGAACAGGACATCGTCGGTCTGGCAGTATTCGATATCGAGAAATCTGGGTAGGGACAAGGTCGTCTCCGCTCCGCCGCATGGGTGGATATAAGGAATGTCACTATGGCCTGTAGGAGCTGTTATCGCTTCATGCCATACTGTTACAACGCAATTATCAATCAATCAGGGACATCATGGAACACGTTGAATTTAACAAAGATTTGATTGAATTTTTGAACCGCTCACCGACTCCGTGGCATGCGGTGTCGACCATGAAAAGCCGGCTGGATGCGGCCGGATTCGAGCAGCTGGACGAGCGCGATGACTGGTCACTGGATCGTAACCGGGGATATTACGTCATTCGCAATGGGTCCTCCATTGTGGCCTTCCGAACCGGCAAGAAAGATGTCTCCAGTAGCGGTATCCGCATGGTGGGTGCCCACACGGACAGCCCCTGCCTGAAGGTCAAACCCAACCCGGAGCTGCGCCGCAAGGGCTACTTCCAGCTTGGTGTCGAGGTTTACGGGGGCGTGTTGCTGAACCCGTGGTTTGACCGGGACCTGTCCCTGGCCGGTCGCGTCACCCTGCTGGACGAAGCGGGCGAGGTGCAGGATGTCCTGGTGGATTTCCGCAAGCCGGTCGCGTTCATCCCGAGCCTGGCGATCCACCTCGACCGGGAAGCCAACAGCAACCGGTCGATCAACGCTCAGACCGATCTACCGCCGGTGCTCATGCAGGTGCCGGAGGACGACACCACCAGTTTCGCGGATTTGCTGAGCCAGCAGGTGGGTGCGGAAAGTGGTATCAAGGCCCGCAAGATCCTGGGTTACGAGCTGAGCTTTTACGATGCCCAGCAGGCGGAATTCGTCGGGCTGCGCAATGAGTTTGTCGCTTCCGCCCGGATGGACAATCTGCTGAGCTGCTACATCGGCCTGCAGTCCCTGATCCACACCTCCGGTGACGAGGCTGCGCTGCTGGTCTGCAACGATCACGAGGAAGTGGGCAGCATGTCCGCCGAGGGCGCGCAGGGGCCATTCCTGACCGCGGTCCTGGATCGCTGGTGCGGCGCCGGCAAGGCCCGGGCCATTGCTCATTCCATGATGATCTCCGCGGACAACGCCCACGGGGTGCATCCGAACTACCTGGACAAACACGACGAGAATCACGGCCCGATCCTGAACCAGGGTCCGGTAATCAAGGTCAACCACAATCAGCGCTATGCGACCAATAGCCGGTCTGCTGCGCTGTATCGGCACATCAGCGATGAACTGGGCCTGCCACACCAGACCTTCGTTGTTCGCAGCGATATGGGCTGTGGCAGCACGATCGGCCCGCTGACTGCCGGAAACCTGGGTGTGACGACGCTGGATATCGGAGTGCCCCAGTTCGGTATGCATTCGATCCGTGAGCTGATCGGGGCGGAGGATGGCTTTACTCTGTTCCGCGTGCTGGCGGAGTTCATGCAGCGGGAAAAAGTGTTCTAGGATAGAAATGAAAAAGGCCGCTGATCGGAAATCAGCGGCCTTTCGGAATAAGTGGCTCCCCGAGCTGGGCTCGAACCAGCGACAAACGGATTAACAGTCCGTTGCTCTACCAACTGAGCTATCGGGGAACAATGTCGAAGTGGCGCGCATATTAAGCGCTTTGATTTAAGTCGTCAACCCCCTGAATTGAAAGGTTAAAAATTGTACGGAAGCAAGACCTTACGGTACCGCCCGCCGGTTTGGCTGAGGAATGGCCACGTGCAATCGGTGTGGCCAACCCTGTTCCGGTCCGTGCCGATGCAGGAGCCGACCCGGGAAGTATTGCCCACGCTGGATGAAGACGAGTTGCAGCTGGACTGGTATCGCCAGGGCAGCGATCGCCTGGCCGTGATCTCCCATGGCCTCGAAGGCCACAGTCGAAGGCCCTATGTGCTTGGTCTCGCCCGGGCTCTGCTGGCCGAGGGTTGGGATGTGTTGGCCTGGAACTACCGTTCCTGTGGCGGCGTGATGAACCTCCAGCCCCGGTTTTATCATAGCGGCGCCACCGAGGACCTGACCCACGTGGTCAATCACGCCCTCGCCGGCGAGTACAAATCCCTGTTCCTGTCCGGCTTCAGCATGGGAGGCAACCTGACACTGCTATACCTCGGGCAGCAGGGTGAGATGGTGGACAGCCGCATCTGTGGCGCAGTGACCTATTCTGTACCCTGCGACCTGGCCGGCAGCGCGGAGGTGCTCGCACTTCCCAGTCGCCGGATCTACATGCAGAGGTTTTTGAAGGATCTGCACGTTAAAATGCAGGAAAAATCGAGAAGATTCCCGGATCTAATTGATATAAATGGATTTGAGTCGATCCGGACGTTCAGGGAATTCGATGACCGCTATACCGCGCCCCTGCACGGGTTCCGGAATGCCGAGGATTACTGGGCCCAGTGTTCGGCCCTGCCGCGTCTTCGGAATATCCGGGTACCCGCGTTGATGATCAATGCCACGGATGACCCGTTCCTGTCCGCAAACTGCTTTCCGGAGACGCGAAAGCTGTTGGGAGACCATGTGCGTCTTGAAGCACCTCGGTGGGGCGGGCATGTCGGCTTTGTCGAGCACGCCCGGGACGGATTCTACTGGTCGGAACGCCGTGCCCTGGGTTTCCTCAGCCACCTGTCATGAGCCGGTAGCTGCCGTACGCGCCTCTTCCAGCATGGGTTCGAGTACCGGCCAGACCTTGTCCAGGAGTTTCGGTTGGGCCTGTTCGGTCGGGTGAATGCCGTCCTCCTGCATCATGTTCTCATGGTTGTATATGCCATCCAGGAAGAAGGGAACCAGTTCGGTGTTGTAGCGGTCCGAGAGAGTCGGATACAGCCCCGCAAACATCTGTGTGTAACGGGGCCCGTAGTTGGGTGGCATCTGCATACCCACCAGCAGTGCCTTCGCGCCAGACTGCTGGGTATCCTCGATCATGGACGCCAGGTTGGACTCGATCACGTTGGGGGGGAAACCCCGTAGCCCGTCATTGCCACCCAGTTCGATGACCACAACTTCGGGGTCGTGTTTCTCGATCAGCTCGGGCAGTCGTCGAGCGCCGCCATCGGTGGTCTCGCCACTGATACTGGCGTTGACCACCTGCCAGTGGCTCAGGCCATTCTGCTTCAGGCGCTGGCGCAGCAGCTGGACCCAGGCGGTTTCAGAGGGCACGCCATAGGCCGCACTCAGGCTGTCACCCATGATCAGGATGGTGTTCTGACTGGCCAGTGCCGGAGCGGCCAGGGTAGTGACCAGCACAAGAAGGATTGATCTGGCGTGCATCAATAGCGTATCCATAGACAATTCGTTTACCTTGATAAAACGTTTTAAACCATTGAGCCGGGAGTGCCCGTGAATCAGATGACCAAACCGACACCTGAAAGCCAGCCGCCGATGTTGCGAGCGAAAGACCTGACTCATCGCGTGCGCCTGGAAAACGATACGTTGACGATCTTGCAGGGGGTCAACCTGGAAATCAATCGTGGAGAATCAGTAGCCATCGTCGGCCGGTCCGGCTCCGGAAAAACCACCCTGCTGGGCCTGCTCGCGGGGCTGGACACGCCAACCGAGGGTTCGGTGGAACTCGACGGCGCTACCATCAGCCAGTTGAGCGAAGATGAACGGGCGCAGCTTCGGGCCAGCCGGGTCGGCTTCGTGTTCCAGTCTTTCCAGCTCCTGCCGGCGCTGACCGCCCTGGAAAACGTCATGCTGCCGCTTGAGCTGGCGGGGATCGAGGATCCCGAGAAACGAGCCCGGGAGCTGCTCGAGCGGGTCGGCCTTGGTGAGCGCCTGACCCACACGCCGCGGCAGTTGTCGGGCGGTGAGCAGCAGCGGGTGGCAATCGCCCGGGCGTTTGCCTCCGAGCCGGTGGTGCTGTTTGCGGACGAACCGACCGGCAACCTGGATAACCGCACCGGTCAGGCGGTCTCGGACCTGCTGATGGCACTCAACCGGGAGCAGGGCACAACCCTGGTGATGGTCACTCACGATGAGCACCTGGCCGCCAGGTGCGTGCGCCAGTTCCATATTGAAGCAGGACAACTGACCGAGCCCAACGAGCTCGGGGAGCCGGTATCCTGATGGCTGCTGAACAGAAACTCATGTCCGTGCGCCGCGACTGGCGCGAACGGGATGTGCGGGTGGTGCTGGCGGCTCTGGTCATTGCCGTTGCCACGGTGGCAACCATTGCGCTGTTCGCAAGCCAGCTCCAGCGCACGCTGGTCACTTCCGCCAGTTCCTTCCTTGCCGCCGACCGTCAGCTGGAAGCCGAGAACGGCCGGCCGGTCCCGGATTCCTGGTTGCAGGAGGCCGATGCCCGGGGTCTTGAAACCGGTCAGATGGTGGAGTTCTCCACCATGGTGTTCGGTGGTGAGGGATTCCAGCTGGTGTCCGTCAAAGCCGTGAGCAATGAATACCCGCTCCGGGGTGAAATAGAAGTCCAGGAGGGACCGGACAGTCCCCGCCAACTCGTGTCATCCGGTCCCGGGCCGGGGGAAGTCTGGATCAACCCGCGCTTGCTGAGGCTCCTGGAACTGCAGATTGGTGATTCGCTGGAAGTGGGAAACCGCCAACTGACGGTTTCCGGCCTGCTGATCCGGGAGCCGGACGGTGGTTTCCGCCTGTCCGCCCTGGCCCCGCGGGTGATGATGCACAAGGACGACGTGCCATCCACGGGTGTGGTGCAGGAAGGCAGCCGGGTGGAATACGTTTATCTGTTTGCCGGTGAGGAAGCCGCCCTGGAAGGCTACTACGAGTGGCTGCAGCCGCAACTGGAGCCCAGTCATGAATGGGAAGGTGTGCGGGATGGAGAGACCTTCTCACGGTCACTCCAGCGAGCCGAACGCTTCCTGCTGCTCGGTGGCAGTCTGGCGGTATTGCTGGCCGCCGTTGCAGTGGCCGTGGCCAGCCGGCAATATGCGTTGTCCCAGCGGGACACGGTGGCACTGCTGAAAACCCTGGGATTGAACGGTTCCGGCATTGGTCGACTGTACCTGAGACGGCTGCTGCTGTGGGGGGTGACCGGGATCGTCGGCGGCCTGCTGGTGGCCCTGCCGTTATTCTGGCTGCTGGCGTCCATGCTCAGTGATGTACTGGAGCGCCCGGTGGATATCTCCCTGGATCCAGCCGCACTGGCCCCCGCGCTGCTGACCGCGCTGGTATCCCTGTTTGCGTTTGCCTATCCGCCCATTCGCCGGCTTCGGAACGTGCCGGCCATGCGGGTACTGCGCAGTCAGCCCGGGGAGAGCGGCCGCGAGGCCTGGCCGGATATGCTGGTGGCCATTGTCGCCGTCTTCGGCCTGGTCTGGCTCTATGCCGGTGAACTGGCGCTGGTGGTGTCACTGCTCGGTGGACTGGTGTTGTTGCTGGCAGCCCTTGGACTGCTCGGATGGGGGATGGTGACCGTATTGCGCCGCGTCCGTGGTGGCGGCAATGCCTGGCGCCTGGCACTGGTGGGTCTGTACCGGCACCGCAATGCCAGTCTTTCCCAGATTGCTGTCTTCGCCATGACCCTCATGCTGGCGGCGACCCTGGTGTTGGTCCGCACCTCGCTGCTGGACGACTGGCAGGCACAGCTGCCGGACGACGCGCCCAATCATTTCCTGATCAACATTGCACCGGACACCGTCGATGAGGTGGCTGGATACTGGGACGAGCAGGGTCAGCCGCTGGAAGACCTCTATCCCATGGTCCGGGGCCGACTCACCGAGCTGAATGGTCAACCGGTGAAGGAAGCGGTCAGCAAGGATGAGCGTATTGGCGCCCTGAACCGGGAGCTGAACCTGACCTGGATGGATTCGTTGCCGGAAGACAACGAGATCGTCGAAGGGCAGTGGTTTGCCGATGGCGACCGGGACGGCGTTTCGGTGGAAGCAGAACTGGCCGGAAGGCTGGGCCTGCAACTGGGCGACGAGCTGACCTTTACCATCGGGTCGGAGAAGGTGACCGAAACGGTAACCAGTATCCGTACCGTCCAGTGGGACAGCATGAAACCGAACTTTTACATGGCCTTCCCGCCGGGCGGAGGCCTGGAAGGGTTGCCTGCCACCTGGATTACCAGTTTCTATCTCCCGCCGGAGAAGAAGACGGCGCTTAACGACTTTTCGCGCCAGTTCCCGACCGTATCGGTGCTGGAGATCGATCACATCATCAGCCGGATACAGGAAATCGTGCAGCAGGTGACCCGGGCCATCGAGGCGATTCTGGCCCTGATCCTGGCCGCTGCACTGGTGGTGATGGCCGCCGTGGTCAGTGCCACGCTCCGGGACCGTCAGCGGGAAGGGGCGTTGCTCCGGACGCTGGGTGGGCGCCAGTCGCTGCTGGTGCGCAGTACCATGCTGGAGTTTGCGGTGCTGGGTGGTTTTGCTGGTCTGCTGGGTGTGGTTGCTGCGGAAGCCGCGGTTTACGCTCTGCAGTTCCGTATGTTCGAGGGCGGCTTCAGCTGGCACTGGCAGGTCATCATTCCGATCCCGGTAATCAGTGCCATCGTGCTGTCTCTGTTCGGGCGCTGGCAGTTGCGACCAGTGCTGAGCGTCTCGCCCATGCTGCTGTTGCGCCGGCTTGAGTGAGCCGGGTCAGCGGTAATTCGCGAGGATGGCGTCCAGTTCGCCGTTCTCGCGAATCCTGGCCAGTTCTCGATTGAATTCGTTGGCGAAATCCTGCCAGTCCTTGCGCAGCATGATTCGGAACCCGAAGGTGCTGATGCTTTCCGCGGATATGCGGAAATTCTCCCGCAAGCCTTCGTTTCGCAGGAACCACTTGCCTACCAGCCGGTCGGCGACGGCGGCGTCGAAGCGGTTTCCATGCAGCACGTAAAAGAACATGTCCCGATCCCGGGCCACGTCAAAGCGGCGAATCCTGCCGGATTCGAAATGCGGTTCCAGGGTTGGATAGATGTAGCCCAGGTGGGTCACGATCGTCCGGGAGAAGAGGTCCTCCGGAGTCCGGTAAGCCAGCTCGGAATCCTTCGGGATGAAGAAAACTTCCTCGATGGCCACCACTGGATCGGTAAACAGGAACTTGTCCGGCTCATCGGTCCATTCCCGGGCCCGGGGCGTGGCATCGATGTAACCTTCAAGCAGCATCTGGTCGACCCGTTTACGGGGTATTTTCTCCGCGATCAGTTCATAGCCGAGCCGGTCCGCAATCAGGGACATGACATCCCACATGATGCCCGAGGGTGCACGGTTCTCAACGATGAGGTAGGGCGGGTAACCGTTCGGGGAAACATTGAAACGCAATGTCTGTTTTTCTGAGGTTGCGCTGGCGGTCGCCGGGAACAGGATGGCCGTGGACAAAAGGAACAGGGAGGCCAGGGCCAGAGAGGAGGTCTTGCGGTCTGTCATGTTGGGACTCTGATGGCGTCGTGAACGTTACTCAGGGTAATCCGGCTACCTCCCTGCCAGCTTACAGTCCGATTGTTACCATATTTCCGGCTAATTTCAATTATTTCGGGTCTTTCTTTAGGTAAGTGGAGCTGGGGAACGGGCCCGAAGGCCCGTTGCTCAAGCCCAGGCACGGCGCAATACTGCCCGCGCATCCTCCAGACTGACTTCCTTCGGGTTGAACATGATCGAACCATCATCGAGGGCCATCTCGGCAATGTGGTCCAGCTGGCTCTCCTGCACCTTGCCGGTTTCCTTCAGGGTCCGGGGCAGCTGACAGCGCTTGTAGAGCTGGTCCCGCAGCTTGCGGAGGGCGGAGATGGTGGCTTCGGCACGGCGGGCTGCGGGCGTGGCCGAGTAGACTTCGGGGCCCTCGAGATACAGCAGCAGCTCACCCAGAGGCTCCCGGATCGACTCCAGGTTGTACTCCAGCACGTAGGGCAGGTACAGGCTCATGCACAGGCCATGGGGCAGGTGGCAGATCGCCCCGGTGGCGTGGCCCAGAGAATGCACCAGACCAACCATGGAGTTGGAGAAGGCGATACCGGCCATGGTCGAGGCCTGCGCCAGCTCAAGCCTTCCTTCGGCATCCTTGGGATTGTCCATGACGCTCAGCAGCGACTGGCTGATCTTTTTGATGGCGGCCGTGGCATAGGCATCGCTCAACGGATTCTTCGCCATGCAGGTGAACGCCTCGGTGGCGTGGGTCATCGCATCCATGGCGGTTGCCGCCGTGATATGAGGCGGCAGCGTCAGGGTCATCCGCGGGTCGATGATGGCGGCGTTGGGCAGCAGGAAAGACGAGGTGAACGGCAGCTTCACGCCCTTTTTCTCGTCGGTAATCACCGCCACGGCCGTGACCTCCGAGCCGGTGCCGGCCGTGGTCGGAACCACGAAGAACGGCTTCAGGGGATGCTTGAGGATGCCCGCGCCGCTGTATTTGGCAATGTCGTCACCGCCCTCTGACACCAGGATGTTCACGGCCTTGCCGGTATCGATAGCCGACCCGCCGCCCACGGCGATGATGGCATCGCACTTTTCCTGCCGGTAAATACCGGCGATATCACGGACGACGGAAGTCGAGGAATCCGGCGGCACGTCGTCATAGATGCTGACGATTTCCAGTCCGCTTTCCTCGCAGGCAGCAATCACCGGGTCCAGCAGGCCTGCAGCGCGAACACCCTTGTCGGTCACAATCATCGGCCGCTTGGCCGCCAGGCCAGTCAGTTCATAAGGAATATGCTCAAGGGCAGCCTTGCCGGCAATGACTTTGACCGGGCAGAAGAACTCGTAATATTTTTGGCTCATTTAGGGTCTCACTGTCTCGACAAAATTGGTGGCAACCTTCAGGTAGATCCGGGCGGCACTGATCAGCTTTTCCGGCAGATGCAGGTTGGCGGGGTACTCTTTCACCGCCCGCTCGGCAATCAGCTTGGGCAGGATGAAGGTCTCCAGCCTGTTCAGCACACGGGTCATACGCACCGCATAGCTGACGTCACCGTCCACCAGCATCCGGTCGTTGGCAAATGCCTCCGAGGTTTTTTCCTGGAAGGACAGCACCAGGAAGGCATGGGCGATGTGCTTGAACTGGATGGACAGGTCCACCGGTCGCGGCGCGGACTGGCCGTGGTAGTGAAAATGGCCGTCCCCGGTGTGCTCCACGATCAGGCGAGGTCCCTCGGGCATGACCATCATCTCGAACAGCAGGCCTTTCGGAAGCGCCCGGGCCTCATTCTGCACGGTCTCGTCCACTTCACTGACTGCCTGCAAGGCCCGACCCATTACCTGGAACATTATGTCCACATAGAGTCGGCGCGCCTGGAACACCATCGGCTGGATACGTTTGAGCAACATGGCCGTCGTCCATTGTCTGTTGTTGATACCCTGATTTTTAGAGTTAATGCTCTAAAAGTCAATGCAGGCAGTGACGAAGATTTGCCGTCGCTGGGGCAACAGGTGATTGGATAATAAAAAAGCCGGGTCGCTGTCGCGGTTCCCGGCTTCGATTGAGACGAGGAGAGGGCGCTACTGGGTGATCGCGGCCAACTTGCGCTTGGCTTCCTCGCCCACGTCGCCGCCGGCCTTGGCGGCCTGACTGTAGTAAGCCACGGCCTCGTCACGGCGGTTCTGCTTGACGGCGACATCGCCCATACGCAGGTAACCGATGGAAGTGGGCACCACCTCATTGGCTTTGGTCAGGTGGTTCCTTGCCTTGTCGACCTTGTTCAGGGCCAGGGCATTCAGGCCGGTTCGAAGCTGGTACTCGAACATTTCCGGGTACAGGGAAACCGCCTTATCGAAATCCGCCTCGGCCTTCTCCATTTCCTTCTGCTGCTGGTAAATGCGCCCTCTCAGGGAATAAAACATGGCTTCCCGGGGCAGGATACGGATGGCCTCGTTGATCTTGCCCAGGGCGGCGTCGTAGTCCTTGTTCGAGGCCAGTTTCAGGGCCTCGTCGTGGGCATCATACGCTGGCTGCAGTTCTTTCAGCTTGGCCAGCTTGCGCTGGTAGACATCGGCGCCCCGATAACCGCCGGCGCCGATCTTGCTGACCAGTTCCCGGTTCTCCGCCACACGTTTGGCCGAAGGCGGGTGAGTTGCGAACAGGCCCTGGATAAAGCCCTGGTCACGGCCCTCACTCAGCTCCAGGAACAGCTGCTGCAGTTCCACGGCCGCCTGGGGATCGTAGCCGGCCTCCTTCATGTAATTGATGCCGTAGTGGTCCGACTCCAGCTCGTCCCCCTGGCTGTACTGAGCCAGGGCCATCTGTGCGCCGAGCGCTGCACCACCCATGATCAGGCCGGCCCACTCGTTATCGGACACGGCAAACCCGAGGCCTGCCACACCCAGGCTGATCAGCTGAGCCTGCTGCATGCGCTGGACGCTGTGGCGGGCGGCGGCGTGAACAATCTCGTGCCCCAGTACCGAGGCCAGCTGGGCTTCATCGTCCAGTTTGGTGAGCAGCCCCCGATTGATGGCAATCTTGCCGCCGGGCAGGGCCCAGGCATTCGGTACGCTGTTGTTCAGAACCACGAACTCATAGGGCAGGTCGGGGCGGTCACTGACCTGTGCCATCTTCTTGCCCACCTCACTGACATAGAGGTTCAGTTCCGGGTCGATGTAGAACCGGCCACCCTGGGTCTGCTGGGTGGGCACATACTGTTCGGCACCGATGGCCAGTTCCTGGCTTTCGGGGATCAGTGAAAGCTGTTTCTCGCCGGTGACCGGGTTAACGGAGCAACCCGCAATGAATGCAAGGGCCAGAAACACCAGCCCGAATCGGAATTTGGAAAGAAGCACGGTTACCTCCTGTACCTGGGTGCCTGGCGGATGTCAGTTTTCTACATGATTGCACGGTTAGATGAGCCTGAAAACGCCCGTTTTCTGGAGAGGCGCCCGGTCTTGGCGTATTATAGGTAACTGATTCTCATCCCTGTTGTTGATTCCCGACTAAGGCTTTTCATGGGTAACCTGCTCGAGCTTCTCTCCCTGCTCTGGTTTTTCATCTGCTGGATTGGTTATACCCAGTACTCGAAGCGCAGAGCGTCGGACCGAGCCTGCCTGTCGAACACTTTGGACCTCTACCGGGAAGACTGGATGAGGGTGATGCTCCGGCGCGACAACCGAATGTCGGACACCTCGGTGGTGGGTAACCTGGAACGCAACGGTGCCTTCTTCGCCTCCAGCTGTCTGCTGATCCTGGCCGGTATCATCACCGCTCTTGGCTACACCAGTGAGGCCATGGAAGTGTTCGCTGCCATGCCCTTCAGCGCGATGCCGACCCGGGAGATCTGGGAATTGCGGCTGGTCGTGCTGCTGGTGGTGTTTGTCTATGCCTTTTTCAAATTCACCTGGTCCATGCGAATGTATAACTTCGTCGCGGTGATGGTGGGCAGTGCACCCCTGGCCGAGGACACCAAGACCAGCCCGGCAGCCCGGGAGGCCTTTGCCCGCAGTGCCGGTAATATCTGTAACATGGCCGGGGATGCCTTCAACCTGGGGCTGAGGTCTTTCTACTACGCGATGGCGGTCGTTGCCTGGTTCTTCCACCCCATCGCATTCATCGCGGCCTCTACCGTTGTGGTAATTGTTCTCTACCGCCGGGAATTCTGCTCCGATGCCCTGGAGGCGCTGCGCTCGGGCAAAGTGTTTGAGGAACCGGCAGCGGCGAAAGCCGAGCAAAAGACCAAATCCAACTGATCAACAGGATTTTCCTGAATGGATAATCAAACCCGAATAGACCGGGTTACCCGGTTTATCGAAACCCTGAACCAGGCCCGAGAGCTGGGTCTGTCCGTCACCGACGCCGGTGACGGTACGCTGACCCTGTGCCTGCCCTACAGCGACCAGATCATTGGTAACCCGGATACCGGTGTCATCCATGGCGGTGCGATCACTACCCTGATGGACACCACCTCCGGCTGCGTCATCCTCTGCGCCCTGGAGGATTTCGAACTGTGCCCGACCCTCGACCTGCGGGTGGACTACATGCGCCCGGCACATCCTCACAAACCGGTCTACGCCCGTGCGGAAACCTACCGGATTACCCGCAACATCATCTTTACCCGGTGCGAGGCGTACCAGGACGGCGGGGAAACCATTGCCAATTGCGTGGCCACCTTCATGCGCATCGGCAAAGAGGCCAGTCCCAAACACTACCGTGACCTGATCGCCGGAGGTGCCAAATGACCGATCCGGAAATCCTCCGTTACACCCAGGAAACCGGGGACTTCTCCCGTATGCTCGACAGCATCCCCTACGCCACCTGGATTGGCCTGCAGTGCGAGCGCTTCGGGGATGATCTGATCTTTCGCCTGCCGAAAAAGGAATCCAACCTGGGCAACCCGATCCTGCCGGCCATCCACGGCGGGGTGATCGGCGGCTTCATGGAGATGTCCGCGAACATCTACCTGATCATGTCCCGGGAATCCCTGCGTATGCCCCGCATCGTCGACTTTTCCCTGGACTACCTGCGCGCCGGCCTGAACCGCGAAACCTTCGCCGAGTGCCGGCTGACCCGGCAGGGCAACCGCGTGGCCAATGTGATGGTCACCGCCTGGCAGAAATCCCGCTCCCAGCCCATTGCCACCGCCCGGGCGCATTTCCTTCTCGAAGACTGAGTTCACCTGACCGATCCGGGGCTTGAAATGCCCCGGTATGGCCCCATTTTTCCCTCACAGATTAATTCCGTGCATGAAGCAAGTGCGGATGCGTTGCCGAAACACGCTGTGAATACGTCCCTGTACGCTCGGCTCCGCCATCCATGGCTCCGCACGGTTTCGGCAACGCATCCGCACTTGCTTCCCAGAACTGTGAGTTACCTTAGGCAGGAGATAGATACACCATGACGGTTGAGACGCAAAAAGAAACTCTGGGTTTTCAAACGGAAGTTAAGCAGCTGCTTAACCTGATGATCCATTCCCTGTATTCGAACAAAGAGATTTTCCTTCGTGAGCTGATTTCCAACGCTTCGGATGCCGAGGACAAACTGCGCTTTGCCGCCCTGAAGGACGACAAACTGTACGAGGGCGATTCCGAGCTGAAAATCCGCCTGGATTACGACAAGGACGCCGGCACCGTGACCCTCACCGATAACGGTATCGGCATGAGCCGGGATGATGTCATCTCCAACCTGGGCACAATCGCCAGGTCCGGTACTGCCGAGTTCCTGAAGCAGTTGTCCGGTGATGAGAAGAAGGACAGCAAGCTGATCGGTCAGTTTGGTGTCGGTTTCTACTCCGCGTTCATCGTGGCGGACAAGGTCGATGTGTTTACCCGCCGTGCCGGTGCGTCCGCCGAAGAAGGCGTGCATTGGGAATCGAAGGGCGACGGCGAGTTCACCATCGAGCAGGTAAACCGCGAGCAGCGTGGTACCCAGATCGTCCTGCACCTGAAGTCCGACGCCAAGGAGTTTGCCGACGGCTGGAAACTGCGCAGCCTGGTGAAGAAGTACTCCGACCACATTTCCTTCCCGGTGGTGATGAAGTCTGAATCCGAGGAAGAGGAAAAGAAGGGCGAGGACGAAACCGTCAACGACGCTACCGCCCTGTGGACTCTGCCGCGTACCGAGATCAAGGACGAGGAATACAAGGAGTTCTACAAGCACATCGCCCACGACTTCGAGGATCCGCTGACCTGGTCCCACAATAAGGTCGAGGGCAAACTGGATTACACCAGCCTGCTGTATATCCCCAAGCGTGCTCCGTTTGACCTGTACAACCGGGAAGCGCCCCGCGGCCTGAAACTGTATGTCCAGCGCGTGTTCATCATGGACGACGCCGAGCAGTTCCTGCCCCTGTATCTGCGCTTCACCAAGGGTGTGATCGATTCCAACGATCTGTCCCTGAACGTCTCCCGGGAGATCCTCCAGAACGACAGCACCGTGGACAGCATCCGCACCGCCATGACCAAGCGGGTACTCGATATGCTCTCCAAGCTGGCCAAGAAGCAGCCGGAGGACTACCAGGCGTTCTGGAACGAGTTCGGTACCGTTCTGAAAGAAGGCCCGGCCGAGGACTTCAGCAACCGCGAGAAGGTCGCCGGTCTGTTGCGTTTTGCCACCACCCATACCGGTGAAGCTGCCCAGAACGTTTCCCTCGATGAGTACATCGAGCGGATGAAGGACGGCCAGAAGAAGATCTTCTACATTACCGGTGACAACTTCGCCGCCGCCAAGAGCAGTCCGCACCTGGAAGTATTCCGGAAGAAGGGCATCGAGGTGCTGATCCTGTCTGACCGCATCGACGAGTGGATGATGGGTTACCTCAGCGAGTACGACGGCAAGCAGTTCCAGGACGTCGCCCGTGGTGACCTGGACCTGGGTGAAGTCGAGACCGAAGAGGACAAGAAGCACAAGGAAGAGGCCGCCGAGGAGCACAAGGACCTGGTCGAGCGCATCAAGAAGGCCCTGGACGACCGGGTTCAGGAAGTGCGGGTGACCAACCGTCTGACCGATTCCCCGGCGTGCCTGGTGGTTGGTGAGTTCGACATGGGCGCCCAGATGAAGAAGATCATGGAAGCCGCCGGCCAGAAAGTGCCGGAGAGCAAACCGATCTTCGAAATCAACGTTGACCACCCGCTCGTTCAGCGCCTGGAGACCGAGAAGGGCGAAGAGCGCTTCAAGGAACTCTCCGCCGTCCTGTTTGACCAGGCCACCCTGGCCAGCGGCGAGCAGCTCAAGGATCCCGGCGCGTATGTGAGCCGGTTGAACCGGCTGTTGCTGGAGCTGGCTAACTGAGGGGTAAGGCCGTGAACATGGGGTCAGATGAAAGCTTTCATCTGACCCCTTTTTCATTCCACCCCGGCTCGATCTGAAACCCGGGGTCAGAAGAAAGCTTTCTTCAGACCCCGACCTAACCTCAGACCCCGGCCATCGCCAGGCGCCAGCCGCCAACTCCGGGGTCAGATGAAAGCCTTCATCTGACCCCTTTTTCATTGCACCCAAGCTCAGTCTGAAACCCGGGGTCAGAAGAAAGCTTTCTTCAGACCCCAGCTCACCACTCATAGACAAAAACTCTCAAAAGTTTTTCGTTTATTAATTGTCCCTTTCCCCGTCCCCCGCGCTAAGGTGAAATCGTTCTCGTTAACGCAGGAGCAGTCCGATGTCATCCGAGAAGAGTCTTCCTTCCGTAATGTGGTCAGGCGCTCTCGCTATTCTGACGGACTATTTCGGGAACTACGCCATCGCCCAATAGGGCCACAGGCAGGGTCTCGAGACAGGTCGCCGGCGTAACGGGAAAAGCTATAGGGCGTTGCTATTAACGCGGTAGGAAACATTCAAGCAGCACAATGTGAATGAACTATATTGAGTGGTGTTTCCATCACTAATTTGCTCGTTTGCCAATGCAGCAAAACAGGAGAGTACGATGACAGACAATAACACTGGCGGTAAGTGCCCGGTCATGCATGGAAGCAGTACAGCCCATGCGCAGGACAACACCAATTGGTGGCCTGAGTCCCTGAATCTGGACATCCTGCACCAGCACGATCGCAAGGCGAACCCGATGGGGGAAGACTTCGATTACCGTGAAGAAGTCAAAAAGCTCGACTACGAAGCTCTCGAAAAGGATATGCACGAGCTCATGACCAACAGCCAGGACTGGTGGCCTGCGGACTGGGGACATTACGGTGGCCTGATGATCCGGCTGGCATGGCACGCGGCGGGCACCTATCGTCTTGCTGACGGCCGCGGTGGTGCTGGTACCGGCAACCAGCGTTTTGCGCCCCTCAACTCCTGGCCCGACAACGGCAACCTCGATAAAGCCCGCCGTCTGTTGTGGCCCCTGAAGAAGAAGTATGGCAACAAGGTGAGCTGGGCCGATCTCTTTATCCTGGCCGGCAACGTTGCCTACGAATCCATGGGCTTCAAGACCTTCGGCTTCTCCTACGGCCGTGAGGACATCTGGCACCCGGAAAAAGACATCTACTGGGGTGCTGAGAAAGAGTGGCTGGCGCCGTCCGACAGCCGCTATGAAAACGTCGACAAGCCCGACACCATGGAAAACCCGCTGGCGGCCGTACAGATGGGCCTGATCTATGTGAACCCGGAAGGTGTGAACGGCCAGTCTGATCCGATCAAGAGCGGTGACCAGGTTCTTGAAACCTTTGCCCGTATGGCCATGAATGCCGAAGAAACGGCAGCCCTGACCGCCGGTGGTCATACCGTTGGCAAGACGCACGGTAACGGCGATGCCGAAGCGCTTGGTCCCGAGCCTGAAGGTGCCGACGTACATGAGCAAGGGCTTGGCTGGCACAACCCGAACATGGGTGGCAAGGCCGCCAATGCCATCACATCAGGTATCGAAGGTGCCTGGACCACCAACCCGACCCAATTCGATATGGGCTATTTCGAGTTGCTGTTCGGTTATGAGTGGGAGCTGAAGAAGAGCCCCGCCGGCGCCAACCAGTGGGAGCCGATCGACATCAAGGAAGAGCACAAGCCGGTGGATGCGACGGATCCATCCAAACGCCATAACCCGATCATGACCGACGCGGATATGGCCATGAAGATGCATCCGACGTTCCGGCCGATCTGCGAAAAATTCATGAAGGACCCGGAGTACTTCAAGGATTGCTTCGCCCGCGCCTGGTTCAAGCTGACTCACCGGGACATGGGTCCGAAGTCCCGTTACATCGGCCCGGACGTACCCGCTGAAGACCTGATCTGGCAGGATCCGATTCCCCAGGGCGAGACCAACTACATCGAGGAAGTCGTCAAGGAGAAGATCGAAGAAGCCGGCCTCAGCCTCAACGAGCTGGTCTGCACCGCCTGGGACAGCGCCCGTACCTACCGCGGTTCCGACATGCGGGGTGGTGCCAACGGTGCCCGTATCCGCCTGGCTCCGCAGAAGGATTGGGAAGGTAACGAGCCGGATCGTCTGGCCAAGGTGCTGAAGGTCTATGAGCAGATCTCTGCCGACACCGGCGCCAGCATCGCAGATGTGATCGTGCTCGGTGGTAACCTGGGCATCGAGAAGGCCGCGAAAGCTGCCGGCCATGACGTCCACGTACCCTTCCTGAAAGGCCGTGGCGACGCAACCGACGAGATGACTGATGCCGAGTCCTTCGAGCCGCTGGAGCCGCTCGCGGATGGCTTCCGCAACTGGCAGAAGAAGGATTACGTGGTGAAGCCCGAAGAGATGCTTCTGGACCGCGCCCAGCTGATGGACCTGACCGCGCCGGAAATGACCGTCCTCCTCGGTGGCATGCGGGTGCTGGGCACCAACCACGGTGGCACTAAGCACGGTGTGTTCACGGACCGCGTTGGTCAGTTGACCAACGACTTCTTCGTGAACCTCACTGACATGGCGAACCGTTGGGAGCCCACTGGCAAGAACTCGTACAACATCGTGGATCGCAAGAGCGGCAACACCAAGTTCACCGCGACCCGTGTTGATCTCGTGTTCGGTTCCAACTCCATCCTGCGTTCCTACGCCGAGGTGTATGCCCAGGACGACAACCAGGAGAAGTTCGTGAAGGACTTCGTTGCCGCCTGGACGAAGGTCATGAACAACGACCGTTTCGACGTCAAGAAGTAAGCCAGCAGTAACCGGCCGGGCATCCTGTTTCGGGATGCCCGGCTACCAACTTCCCCCCGAATTCCTTACAATCCGCTCCGCCTGATTTTTGATCAGCCATAACCTTTACCCCTCTTGGTCAAACCGCTGGAGCCTCCATGCGAATCATCCTTGCCCCAATGGAAGGGCTGGTCGATGCACCCATCCGAGAAACCCTGACGAAAGTTGGCGGGATTGACCGGTGCGTGACCGAATTCATTCGCGTGACCCATGGCATGCTGCCGCCCCGGATTTTCTACAAGTATGCTCCGGAACTGCATCGCGACTGCGAGACCGAGGTGGGCACACCGGTGGCTGTGCAACTATTGGGATCAGACCCCGAACAGATGGGCCGCCACGGCCTGAAAGCGGCCGAGCTGGGTGCGACCCAGGTGGACATCAACTTCGGCTGCCCGGCCAAGACTGTGAACAAGCATAAGGGCGGCTGTGTGCTGATGCGTGAGCCGGAACTGATGCACGAAATCACCGCCGCCGTGCGCAAAGCAGTGCCGGCTGAAATCCCCGTGACCGCCAAGATGCGCCTCGGCTATGACGATCGGTCCATGGGCGTGGCCTGTGGCCAGGCCCTGGAAGCCGCCGGCGCGTCCGAGCTCGTGATTCACGCCCGCAGCAAGGTGGACGGATACAAACCCCCGGCCTACTGGGAGGAGATTGCGCGTGTGCGGGAAGCGGTCAAAGCCCATGTGATTGCCAACGGCGAGGTATGGACCGTCGAGGACTACTGGCGTTGCCGTAAAGTGTCCGGCTGTGAAGACGTCATGATCGGCCGAGGGCTGATTGCCCGTCCGGATCTGGCCGCTCAGATCAAGGCCTCCCAGCGTGGCGACACCTTCACACCGATGACGTGGCTGGAAGCCGTGGCATTGGTGCGGGAATACGCTGCTGCGCTGCAGACCCGCCTTGAGGACCGGTACGTGACCGGTCGCATCAAGCAGTGGCTGAACTTCCTGCGCCAAGGCTTTGCCGAGGCAGAGTACCTGTGGCCGCAAGCCCGCAAGATCCGTGAGGTGGCCCCGATGCTTGCGTGCCTGGAGCAGGCCGTACCTTCTGGTGCCCTGAAAGAGCAGGCGGCCTGACAGCTCTCGTTTTACAACTTTCACTCCCGGAAAGCCCCTTTTGAGGGGCTTTTTTGCGTCCCCCGGATTCGCGGGCGGGTCTACACTGGTACGAACAGGCAGTTTGACCGTACTAACACAGACCAATAACAAAGAACGGGATAGGAGACGCCATCTCATGAATAACGGGATAGTCAGGCGGGCCCTGGTGGGTATCGCCGCAAGTGCAGGTCTGTTCGTGGCAGGAGCCGGGTTGGCACAGGCCCAGGAAGACGGGCAGGTGAAGGTAACGCCTCTGGGAAGTCATGACGGCGAGTTCTGTGTGGTGGACCGCGCCATGGTGTTCGAGGACCCCAACGGCACGCGCATTCTCTATGATGCTGGCCGCACCGTGGCCGGCGCCGACGATCCACGGCTCGGTGACATCGACGTGGTGCTGGTGTCCCATATGCACGGTGACCACGTGGGCGATCGCCGCATCGAGGCGGTGAACCGGGGCGCGTGCGGCTCACCGGAGTTTCCGGTGGTCACTCTACCGCAGTCCAATACCGTGGATATCGCGGTCGCGAAGCAGGCCACCATTGTGACCGGCAGTGAAATGCCGGCGTTCTTTGCCGCCAGGCTCGAAGCCGCCGGTGCGGACAAATCCAGATCCCAGCTGGTTCGCTTCGGTGCCAGTAAAGAAGTGGGTGGTGTGAAGATCACAACCGTGCCTGCCGTTCACAGTAACGGCGTGTCGCCATCCTTCCTGACCGGGCCGCTGGCGGAATACCTGAAAGCTGCCGGTGTGTCCGCGAGTGTCGGGCCGCCCACCGGTTATGTGTTGACTTTCTCCAACGGGCTGGTGGTTTATCTTTCCGGTGATACCGGTATTACCGCGGAGCAGAAACTGGTGGTGGCCGACCACTACGGTGCCGAACTGGTGGTGATGAACATCGGGGACACCTTCACCACCGGCCCGACTGAGGCTGCCTACGTCATCAACGATCTGATCAAACCCAGGGCGGTGATTCCGTCCCACGCCAATGAACCGGCCACCGAAGGGGGCAAGGTGAAAGAGGGCACTCGCACGGCAGCCTTCCGTGATGCCGTGAATGTGCCCGTACACATCCCCCTCAGCGGCCGTACCATGGTGTTCAATGGCAACGGCAAATGCGTGGATATCTGCGACTAGGCAAGCGCCTCAGTCTTCGTTCTCCATCTCCGGAGAGTAATCGCCGGAGCGGGCCAGGCCATTGAGCCTGGCCCGTTTGTGCAAAGCGGCCTGGGCTTTGTCGGCATTGGCCAGGTCACCTGCCCACGCCTGCTGGGCCGGCTCCTGCAGGGCCCGCCCGTAGGAGAAGCTCAGCTCCCACGGGTGGAAGCCCATGCTGTTGATGGCATTCAGGTTGACGGTGGCCTCCGCCGGCGTCTGGCCGCCTGATAGGAAAAAAATTCCCGGCACTGCCGCGGGTACCGCGCGCCGGAAAATCATCAGGGTGTGTTCCGCTACCTGTTCCGGGCTGGCGGAAGGGGATTCCTTGCCCGGGGTCACCATGCTGGGCTTCAGTACCATGGTTTCCAGGTCCACATGGTGCCGGTACAGCGCCTTGAACACCTCCCGGAGTACCGCCTCGCTGACTTCCCCGGCCCGCTCGATGTTGTGATGGCCATCGATCAGCACTTCCGGCTCGACAATCGGCACGATACCCATGGACTGGCACGCCGCCGCGTAGCGGGCCAGCACCTCGGCGTTGGCCTTGATCGCCTGTCGTGAGGGCAGGGTATCGGAGATGTGGAACACATCCCGCCACTTGGCGAACCGGGCGCCCAGCCTCTTGTATTCCTCCAGGCGGGACTCCAGGCCATCCAGGCCATAGGTGATCTCATCGCCCGGCGCGTTGACCAGCGGGCCCTTACCCTTGTCCACCTTGATGCCCGGAACAATGCCCTGGCTGACAAGTAACTTGGGCATGGCCACGTCCTCCAGGCTCAGTTGCTCCAGGGTTTCCTCATACAGGATGACGCCGCTGATGTATTTGCCCAGATCGGGTGTGGAGAAAATGATGCTCCGGTACTCCCGACGCTTTCCTTCCGTGGATTCCACGCCCACCGCCTTGAACCGCTTGGCGATGGTGGGTGAACTCTCATCGGCGGCCAGGATGCCTTTACCTGGCTGGAAAAGGTCCGCGATGGTTGCGGTCAACTCTTCCTGAATACTCATGGGGCTCTCCTTTACCGGCAACACCGGTGTCCTTTGGATTGTTTCGGGTAATTGTAGACCCTGTACGATGGACGCAAATTTGACCTACGCTAAGACATACCGAATCAGTCTGGATTAGGCTAATTACAAGAACGACAGGAAGGATGGAAGACCGCTATGAAAACGGTTGTGAGTGTGAGCCAGGGATCGTCCGAATACGATTACGAGATGGAAACCGAATTCCTTGGGCAGGCGTTCCGGGTGATCCGTATCGGCACGGACGGCGACATTGACAAGGCCGAGTCCGTCCTGGAGTCCGTGCATCCCCAGGCGGATGCCATCGGCCTGAGTATGATTCACGACCATTACCAGGTGGGCAGGGAACAACTGGAGCACCCCGAAACCGCCAGACTGGAAGCCTGCGTGCCCGACAAACCGGTCACCACGGGCGCCGGCTTGCGCGGCATTCTGCAGGAGTGGGCCGTTCGCCACACCCAGACTGAACTGGGGCATTTCTTCGATAATGCCCGGGTGCTCTTCCTGAACGGCCAGGCCGGCTATCGGATTGCGCGGTCCTTGTCCGAACACACCGATAACCTGCAATTCGCGGATCCTTACATGGATTTCGGGGTGCCCCGGGTTCTGACCTCCCTTGGCCAGCTCGAGACCTACACCCGCCTCACCGCGCCGCTGATGTTCCGGCCGATGGCGGTCAAAGCCATCAACGCATTGCACCAGAGCCCGTTGTACCGCCTTGGTGAGAACCTGGTGGCCGGCTCCCTGCACAGTGCAGTCAGGAACTCCCATGTGATCGTGGGTGCGATCGGTGACCTGGAGTCTTTCACCGAGAAGGAGCTGGACGGCAAAACCATCATCACTTCTCGGGTTACCGACTCGGTGCTGGACTGGATGCGGTCCCGGCGCGTGGCCATGGTGGTGGACTACAGCCCCTGGCTGGAGGGCCGTCCCATCGGCGTGAACGTGATGGAGGCCATGATCAGCGCCGCGCTGTCCCGTACACCCGAGCAACTGGGCGCGGACGACTTCCTGGATGTCATCCAGAGCCTGGGTATTGAACCGCGGATCCTGTACCCGAACGGCTACCGGCGGGTAAACCGGTTTGCCTTCGTGATTCACCCGTTGTCCCAGCAGTACCTGACCAAGACCCCGCCACTGGACTGGGTGGCCAGTGTGTCCCCGCCGAAAGTGATGGATCTGGTGGAGAAGGCGATTGCCTACACACCACCGTTCGTCTACTCAAAGGTTTCCGGCATCCGCTCACCCACGGGCGATGAGGTCGAGGGTTGGCTCATTACCGTGGGCGGCACGCCCCGGGAAATCATGGCCCATGGCCCGGAATTCACCTACAGCCGGTTGCTGGCGGCTGCCAAGCTGGCCAAGAAACTGGGCGCCCAGATCATGGGGCTCGGCGCGTTCACCAAGGTGGTAGGGGATGCGGGCATCACGGTGGCCAAGCGGGCGCCATTACCGATCACCACGGGTAACAGCTACAGTGCCTCAGGAGCCCTCTGGGCCGCCCATGACGCAGCGAAGAAAGTGGGTCGTGTCCATGTCGGTGAAAGTGGCAAGATGGCCGGCAAAGCCATGGTGGTGGGCGCCACGGGGGCCATTGGCTCGGTCTGTGCCCGATTGTTGGCCAAGGCGGTCGATGAAATCTACATGGTGGCCCCCGAGGCGGCGAAACTGCTCGCCCTCAAGGAAAGCATTGAACTGGAAACCCCGGGCGCGGTGGTCCACGTGGCCGCCACCACCAACCGGGATCTGGCGGATATGGACATGATCGTGACCGCCACCTCGGGCGCCGGCAAACGTATCCTGGACATCATGCAAGTGAAGCCCGGTTGCGTGATCACCGACGTTGCCCGGCCCCTGGATATTCCGGCGGAAGACGTGGCCAAACGTCCGGATGTGCTGGTGATCGAATCCGGGGAAATCCAGCTGCCGGGGAACCCGAAGATGAAAGACATCGGGCTGCCCAAAGGCATCGCCTATGCCTGCCTGGCGGAGACCATCGTGCTGGCCCTGGAAGGGCGCTTCGAGAATTTCACCCTTGGCCGGAACATCGAGTGGGAGAAGGTGCGTGAAATCTACAAGCTGGGCCTTAAGCACGGTATGGAGCTGGCCTCCATCTCGGGTGTGAACGGGGTCTTTACCGAGGAAGATTTCGAGCGGGTGCGTACCCTGGCGGCAAAAGCAACAGAGCCCGCGTAGGCGGGCTCCGGGTTCAGCTGATTCCGTTGGCGCGGAAGTGCTCCACGTAGGCCTTGTCCACTTTCAGGATGTGGTGGGTCAGCCAGTCCTTTAACAGTTCCAGGGTTTCCTCACCGGCTGAATCCCCGTTCTCATGGCGCTCGATCAGGCTCATGATCTGGCCGGTGAATTTGTTGTGCTCGGCCTTGTGGGCGTCCGTTTCCGGGTAGCCCAGGCGCAGGAACAGGTCCTCCTCCACGATAAAGTGGTTCATGGTGTAATCCATGAGCGATTCGAGAATCTCGCTGGTTTTCTCCTGCTCCGCGCCTCCCTCGAGTGCGTCATGCAGCTGGTTGGTCAGATCCACCAGCCACTTGTGTTGCTCATCAATCTCTCCGATTCCGACTTCAAGCTCTTTACTCCACGGCCAGAATGTCATCGGTATCTCCCCTGTATTTCTGTTTATAGTTATGCGTTCAGGGACATCCTATGAACAGGCATTCATCGGGATATTGACTGACGTCAAGGAAGGCAGGCGGTGCCGGCCCGAACCGTGGTCAGGATCTGAAGATTTGCAATATCCGGACAGGGCGGGTCCTCAGGCAGCCGCCCTCCGGGAGGCTTCACGGGCCAGCAGGGTGCGTTTGCGGTCGACACCCCAGCGATAGCCACTCAGCTCGCCGTCGCTGCGCACCACCCGATGACAGGGGATAGCTACCGCAAGCCGGTTGGCGGCGCAGGCACCGGCAACCGCGCGCACTGCTTTCGGGCGACCGACTTTGGCTGCAAGTTGGGCGTAACTGACGGTTTCACCCGCCGGGATGGCGCGAAGCGCTTCCCAGACCGATTTCTGGAAGGCGGTGCCCTCGATGCACAGGGGCAGATCGAGCTCGGATTGCGGCCCGTCGATAAATCGGACCACTTTCGGCAACATGCCCCCGACGTTGTCGGTGGCATGCTCCAGCGTGGTATCCGGGATGCGGGACTGCAGCGCAGAACGCAGCGAATCGGGGTCATCGCCCAGCTCAATGCAGCAGAGGCCCTTGTCATTGGCGCCGGCAAGGACCCAGCCCAGGCTGCAGTGGTCAATTGCGTAACGGATCACGGGGCACCTCCTTCAATCAGGTGGAAGGATCCAGTACCCCAGCGTACCTCACGCCACTGAGCAGCGCCATATCCCGGTTCCAGGTGGAAAGATCGTCAATGGAGAACTTGCCCAGGCTGTCGTGGCCGCAGGCCCGGGCCATCACCTGCATCAGGCCAACCGAGCCCTGCAGGAAGTTCTTCAGCTGATGGGCGGACTTGTCCACGTCCAGGCGCTGGCGCAGGTCTTTTTTCTGGGTGGCAATACCGGCCGGGCAATTGTTGGTGTTGCAGATGCGCGCGGCAACACAACCGATGGACTGCATGGCGCTGTTGGCGATGGCGATGCCGTCTGCGCCCAGGGCCAGGGCCTTCACGAAATCCATGGGCATCCGCAGCCCGCCGGTCACAATCAGGGTGACCCGACCGCTGGCACCGTGGTTATCCAGGTAACGACGGGCGCGAGCCAGAGCAGGAATAGTCGGAACACTGATGTGGTCCCGAAAAATCTCCGGTGCCGCGCCGGTGCCACCACCACGGCCATCGAGAATGATGTAGTCGGCGCCCGCGTCGAGGGCGAACTGGATATCCCGTTCGATATGATTGGCGCTGAGTTTGAAACCCACCGGAATACCGCCGGTGAGCTCCCGGACCCGCCCCGCGAAATCCCGGAAATCCGCCACGGAACCCAGATCTTCAAAGGTGGGCGGTGACACGGCCGGTTCGCCCTCGGGAATGCCCCGCACCTCGGAGATCCGGCCGGTGTTTTTGTTGCCGGGCAGGTGGCCGCCGGTGCCGGTCTTGGCGCCCTGGCCGCCCTTGAAGTGGAAACTCTGGACCTTCTTGAGCAGATCCTCCTCATAGCCGAATTTGGCACTGGCCAGCTCGTAGAAATAGCGGGAGTTCTCCTGCTGCTCCTCGGGCAACATGCCGCCTTCGCCGGAACAGATGCCGGTGCCGGCCAGTTCCGCACCCCGGGCCAGGGCAATCTTGGCTTCCTCGGACAGGGCGCCAAAGCTCATGTCCGAAACCAGCAGGGGCATGCTCAACGTCAGTGGCTTCTTAGCTTCCGGACCCACAACCAGCTCGGTAGCGACTTCCACATCTTCCATCAGTGGTTTGTTGGCCATCTGGGCCACCATGATCTGCAGATCGTCCCAGTGGGGCAGGCTGTGTCGGGGCACCCCCATGGCGGTGACCGGACCATGGCTGCCCATGCTGTCCAGGCCTTCCCGGGCCAGCTGGTGGATGAACTCCACCGTGGGTTCCTCTTTGGTTGCCTTGGCCTTCGGGGCCTTGTCCTGATTGTCGGAGTCACCAGACTCGGCTGAATCATCGGAGCCTTCCGGTGCTTCCTTGCCCACCAGGTCGTCACTGAACTGCTGATGGGTGCCGTCACAATAGGGAGGGTTAGCGGTCTGCTTGCACTGGCACAGCACCGCGTCTTCGTTGTCTTCCGCGACGAATCGCTGGGGCTTGATGCCGGTCCCGGCGTGAGAGCCATCGCAGAATGGCTGGTTATCGGAGCGTCCGCAGGCACAGAATAAATATTCTTCGCCTTTCTCCAGCTTGACCTTGGTGGGCTTGTTGTCGGCAATGACTGGCTTTCCCATGGTACAGGCTCCTGAACCGTTGAATGAGTAGAGGATACGCAGGCGTACGTTGTCCGACCGGTGATCGGACCAGTGCCTGGGAAAGTGTGGCTGAAGTGGGAAAATCCCGCCAATGGACGGGATTCCGTTTATTTCGCCAGATGCTCTGTCACGAAGGCGGCAACGGTATCGAGGACTTTTGGCTGCTGCTCCCGATGGGGAACATGGCCACAGTTCTCGAGTATTCCCTGGGTAGAGGGCCCCTGAACCCCTTCGGCAATGCGCCGGGGAAACTCCAGGGTACCGAACTCATCGTGGTCGCCATGAAGGGCCAGCACAGGGCAGCGCACCTGCGGCAGGAAAGGCTCCAGGTTCCAGTGGTGGAAGCTCGGGTCCAGCCAGACCTCGGTCCAGGCCTCGAGCACCCAGCGGGCCTTGTCGCCATGATAGCGAGCCAGTTTGTCCATCTGCCCGGGTTTCTGGAACTGGACTTTGGCGGCCCGGATGCCGTCCAGGGTGTGTTCTTCCACAAAGGCCTGGGAGGCTTCGGTGATTACCAGTTCGCAGTTCTCAGCAAACCGGGTGGCAATGATGATCGCCATGGCGCCGCCGACGCTGTGGCCGAACAGCAGGAACCTGGTAAAGCCCAGGGCCTCCCTCAGGGCCGGAAAATAGATCTCCGCCTCTTCTTCGATAAAGCGTTGGGAAGGCAGCCCTTCACGCGGGGAAGACTGGCCGAAACCCAGGCGATCGTAAGCAATCACCGGCCGTTCCAGCCGGCGCGCCAACGCCTCGGGAAAATCCCGCCAGAGCTTAACGCTGCCCAGGGAGTCGTGAAACAACACCATGGGCGCACGGTCTTCGGCCCCGGCGGGAGTCCAGGAGCGAACGAACAGCTCACCCCCGGGTACATCAACAAAGCAGTCCTGAACGTTCAAGACAGGTTCTCCAGATTCATTCAGTTTTTGTCAGTCGGGTGGAATGGCCTTTGTCAGGCCACCAATTCCCGCAAATCAGCGAGGAAACGATCCACCTGGGCCTCACTGGTGGACCAGGAGCACATCAGCCGGGCACAGCCGCCAATGAAGTTGTAGAAGCGCCAGCCCTTTGCTCGCAGTGCGGCCTGGACCGGTTCCGGCATCTCTACGAACACTCCGTTCACCTGTCTCGGGTAGCGCAGGCTCACCCCCGGCAACCCGGCCAAGCCCTTTTCCAGTCGCGCGGCGCAGGCATTGGCGTGGCGGGCGTTGGCCAGCCAGACCTCGTTCTCCAGCAGCCCGCACCAGGGGGCGGAAATATACCGCATCTTGGAGGCCAGCTGCCCGGCCTGCTTGCAGCGCCACTCGAAGTCCTCGGCCAGGTCCCGGTTAAAGAACACCACGGCTTCACCGAGGGCCAGCCCGTTCTTGGTGCCGGAGAAGCACAACACATCCACGCCGGCTTTCCAGGTGATCTCGGAAGGGTGCACATCCAGCGCCGCCACGGCATTGGCGAAGCGGGCACCATCCATGTGAATGTTCAGCCGGTGCTTGTCTGCCACGGCACGGATGGCTTTCAGTTCCTCCGGGGTATAGACCGTACCCACTTCCGTGGCCTGGGTCAGGCTCAGGGCCTTGGGCTTCGGGTAATGGATGTCCGTGCGCTTGGTCACCAGGTGCTCGATGCTCTCCGGCGTCAGTTTGCCATCCGGCCCCTCGCCGAGGAGCAGTTTGGCACCGTTGGAGGCGTATTCCGGGCCACCGCATTCATCGGTCTCGATGTGTGCCAGCTCATGGCAGATCACACTGTGAAAAGACTGCCCGATGGAGGCCAGGCCCAGCGAGTTGGCGGCGGTGCCGTTGAACACGAAATACACATCACAGTCGGTATCGAACAGCGCGCGCAGGCCGTCCGCGGCTTTCTGGGTCCAGCTGTCCTCCCCGTAGGCGGGCTCGTCGATCCGGTTCGCCATCTCCATGGCAGCCCAGGCCTGGGGGCAGACGCCACTGTAGTTATCGCTGGCGAACTGTTCGGAATCGGACACGCTGAGTACTCCTGTCTCGGGGAATGGGATAACAGATTACCGTTTTTTGATAACTGACATCGAGTTGATGTGTGTCATCGGTCGATTAAGCTTAAGGGACTCATCATAGGGATAACCATTACCACAAAGGAGAAGTCAGCGTGACGGACGCGAAAAAACGGACAGCCCCAGACCCAAGCCTCGACGCCCACATTCGTGCCCTGAAAGCGCGAGGGGCCAACCCGAACCCGGATGCCACCGCCACGCACCTGCACAACGGGATCGACACACCCCTGCCGCCGGCAGACCTGCACGGGACCTACGTCAATCACCGGCCGTTGCCCACCGAAGGCATCGAGGACCGCCGCGCCTACATCATCGGCAGCGGCATTGCCGGCATGGCGGCGGCCTTCTTCCTGATCCGCGACGGCCACATGCCGGCGGAGAACATCGTGTTTCTCGAAGAAGAGCCGATTGAAGGCGGCTCCCTGGACGGAGCCGGCAATGCCGAGGAGGGTTACATCGTCCGGGGTGGCCGTGAAATGGAGATGACCTACCAGAACTTCTGGGATGTGTTATCTGAGATTCCGGCCCTTGAAATGCCAGAGCCGTTCACCGTGCTCGACGAGTACCGGCTGATCAACGATCCGGACAAGAACTGGTCAAAAGCCCGCCTGCTGGAAAAACAGGGTCAGATCGCGGATTTCTCCACCATGGGTCTGAGCCGCAAGCAGCAGCTGGAAGTTATCCGCTTGCTGCTGGCCCGCAAGGAGGACCTGGACGACGTCACCGTCGAACAGTGGTTCAGTGAGGGCTTCCTGGAAACCAATTTCTGGACTTTCTGGCGCACCATGTTCGCTTTCCAGAACTGGCATTCCGTGCTGGAGATGAAGCTGTACATGCACCGGTTCCTGCACCTCATGGACGGTCTCAATGACATGACCTCGCTGGTGTTCCCCCGCTACAACCAGTACGACAGCTTCGTCCGCCCGCTGATGAACTGGCTCAAAGAGCAGGGCGTGAAGATCCAGTACGACACCATCGTTTCGAACCTGAAATTCAGTACCAGGGGAGGCCAGCGCACGGTTACCGGGATCGAGTGCGAGACCGAGCAGGGTGAGAAAACCATCCGGGTGCGCAAACGGGACCTGGTGTTCGTTACCACCGGCTCGATGACCGAAGATACCGCCTATGGGGATGACGAGACCGCACCGGTACTGAAGGACAAGAAGGAACCGGGCGAGGCTTCGGGCTGGCAGCTGTGGAAGAACCTGGCCAGCCAGTCCGAGGGGTTTGGCCGGCCCGAGAAGTTCTGTGGCAACGTGCCGCAATCCACCTGGGAATCGGTGACCCTGACCTGCAAGCCGTCACCCCTGATGGACAAGCTCAAGGAGCTCTCGGTGAACGACCCGTATTCCGGGTTTACCGCTACCGGTGGCATCATCACCTTCACCGACTCATCCTGGCTGATGAGCTTCACCTGCAATCGCCAGCCGCATTTCCCCGATCAGCCGGATGACGTGATCGTGCTCTGGGTATACGCCCTGCTTATGGACAAGCCCGGCGATTACGTCAAAAAGCCCATGCCGGAATGTACCGGCCGGGAAGTGCTGACGGAGCTCTGCTACCATCTCGGCCTGATCAATCAGGTGGATGACGTCATCGCGGCCACCAAAACCCGGATTGCCCTGATGCCCTACATCACCTCCCAGTTTATGCCGAGGGCCCAGGGCGACCGCCCCGAGATCGTTCCGGAAGGCTGCACCAACCTCGCTCTGATGGGGCAGTTTGTGGAAACCCCGAACGATGTGGTGTTCACCCTGGAAAGCTCGGTCCGGACTGCCCGGGTCGGGGTCTACAGCCTGCTGGAGATTCCCAAACAGGTGCCGGACATCTACCCTGGCCAGTACGACATCCGCCGCCTTCTGCGCGCCACCCGAACCCTCAATAACGACGAGCCGTTCATTGGGGAGGGCCTGCTCCGGCGCTTGCTCGGCGGCACCTACTTCCGGCACATCCTGCCGCTGGGGCAGGACGAGGACAGCGAGGACGTGGAAAAGCCCGGGCTATTCGAGCAACAGCTGAACGCGGTCCGTGATCTGCTCGGTGGCAATCATACTCTAAACGAGGCCAGAGACCGTATTCAGAGCGTGGTGGAGAAGATCCGTGGGCGTTTTTGAACAGTCTTCCCGGGTGT
Source organism: Marinobacter szutsaonensis (assembly GCF_039523335.1). Taxonomy (NCBI): domain Bacteria; kingdom Pseudomonadati; phylum Pseudomonadota; class Gammaproteobacteria; order Pseudomonadales; family Marinobacteraceae; genus Marinobacter; species Marinobacter szutsaonensis. Next base: position 78,863 of record NZ_BAAAFC010000005.1, read on the forward strand.
GGCCTGATAAAACCTGGTAGTTGAAGTTGGGGGACGTCGGGAACAGAAGGAACTCGGCTTTTCAAGGAATACAGTCGACCGCTTTGGCGAGCGGTCGACTATGGTGTGGGTGGGTCGCTCAAACGGCTGCGGCAGCCTTGTGGCTTGGGTGATGCGCACTGATATGCCGGAGAAACTCCATGGTTTCCTTCGAGGAGATCTTTTTGTCCCCGGTTTTCGCGACAGTTTCAGCGCCAGTGAAAGACACTATGTCTCCCATGCTGACCATACCGCAGAGCTGGTTGTACTGGTTGACCACAGGAAGGCGACGAACTTCATGCGCTTCCATCAGTTGAAGGGCTTTCGCAATGTCTTCTTCAGGTCCGCAACAATACAACTCTCGATGGCTGGAGATATCCTCTGCATGAATATCCCACAACGGTTTTGATTGCAGCGCAGCACCCATGGCAATGTCCCGGTCGGTGATAATGCCCAGGGGGTGTTCCTGTTCATCTACCAGTGGAATTGCGCCACAATCGTTGTTCCACATCATCATAGCGATGTCTTGCAGGGAAGTTTGCGGCGAGCAGCTCGCCACCTCGGTAACCATTACTTCGTTGACTTTCATTCAAGTAACCTCCGTCCTGGGGCCCGCATCTAAATGAATGCCATCAGTAATACGCCCTTGCGACATCGGATCCTGCATACTTCAATGGGGTATCCGTCCTGAAGGCTGCACCGGCTCCATCGCGGGAACGGTGCCAGTTCCAATATGTGCTCTGATCGGGTGATTGTCGATGACCCGGATCAAAGTGAGTGGCCTCCGGATTTTCCGGTAGGTTAAGCTTAGTCTATGACTGCCGGGGTTGGTTCCATGAGTAACATTTTAAAAGTCGCAGAACAGCAGTGCGATGCCATTGATGCGCCATGCACCGCCATTGAGAAGATCCTGACCCCTCGTGTCGCTGATCTGGGCGGGTTCTCGGTACGCCGGCTACTGCCAACGGCGAAACAGAAAATGGTTGGCCCCTGGATCTTCTTTGATGAAATGGGGCCGGCGGATTTTCCCGCGGGCGAAGGCATCAACGTTCGTCCCCATCCACATATCGGCATCGCCACGGTGACCTACCTCTTTCAAGGCGAGATACTGCACCGGGACTCCGTGGGCAGCTACCAGCCGATCCGACCCGGTGATATCAACCTGATGGTGGCTGGCCGGGGCATCGCTCATTCAGAAAGGGAACGGCCTGAAGTCACTTCATCGGACCATCGATTGCACGGCCTGCAACTCTGGCTGGCACTGCCGGAGACGCACGAGGAAACCGAACCGGCGTTTCACCACTATCCCAGTGACGATATTCCGGCGATTGATATCAACGGTGTTCCCGTGCGGGTAATGATTGGGAGCGCCTATGGAGTGACATCCCCGGTGCGCAGCTTCAGTGAAACCCTCTACCTGGAGGCCACCCTCAAAGCCGGCCAGACTCTGGAGTTGCCCGATGCACCTGAGCGGGCAGTCTATGTGGCGAGCGGGTGCCTCAAGGCGCATGGCTCGGAACTACCAACCCACAGCATGACCGTGTTTGCGCCGGGGCCTGGCGTTTGTATCACCGCTGCGGAAGACACCCGGATTGCCCTGATTGGCGGTGAGCCCGTGGGCCGGCGCTTTATCGAGTGGAATTTTGTGTCGTCGAGGAAGGAACGTATCGAACAGGCGAAGGAAGATTGGCGGGCAGGGCGGTTTGCGAAAGTTGTGGGCGATGAGGAGGAATTCATTCCCTACTAGCGTGCATCCGCAATTTTGTTCAATACCACGAGCTCCGTTTGGGACAGACTTTCTCCATGACCTGAACGGAGACCCTTTCCAATGAGCCTTTCACTGATCCTGCCCATGTCCGCCTTTGCCCTGGCCGCATCCATATCGCCGGGGCCGGTTAACCTGGTATGCCTCAGCAGCGGAACCCGTTACCCAGTTTCAAGGGGGCTGATCTTCGTAAGCGGTGCCACCATCGGCTTTATCGCACTGTTCATCTCCGTTGGGCTGGGACTTTACTCCCTCCTGACCCTGGTGCCGGCCGTTGAGGCATTTCTGAGGTGGGCGGGTGTGGCATTTTTGCTCTATCTGAGTGTGAAACTGGCCCTCGATAGCGGCCACTTGCCCGAGAATGCGGCAGAAAAGGCACCCGGCTTCGGGACGGGGGCGTTGATGCAGTGGCTCAATCCCAAGGCCTGGTTAGCCTCGGCTTCTGGCATCGGCGCCTATACCAGCGCTAATGACTGGCCCCAGGTGCTGTTGTTCGCTTCGGTGTACCTGCCGATTTGCTGGCTCTCCCTGGCGTGCTGGGTCTATGCGGGGGCCTTTCTCCGGAAACAGGTTCAACGGCCGGTGGTGTTGGCAACTGTAAACCGGGTGCTGGCTTTACTGCTCGCGGCGAGCTGCCTGTACCTTGTGATCGGCTGAAGCGCGCCGGTACTGGTTTGGCGTCGCTGCCATCAGCCGTTTGAAGACACGCTGGAAATGCGGTTGGTCGGCGAAGCCCGCGTTCAGGGCTGCCTCGGCAATGGCGGAACCGTTCTTGAGCTCATGGCGCCCCAGTTGCACGCGACGGTTCACCAGATAGGCGTGGGGCGTGAGTCCTAAATGTTGTTTGAACGCCCGGATCAGATGGCCCGGGCTGAACCCGGACAGCTCGCAAAGGGTGTCCAGCGAAACATCATCTGTTGCGTGGTCTTCCAGATAGCGGGCGAGGTCAGCGAGAATCTCTGGAGTCTTTGGTGCTGTTGCGACGGGTTTGCTCGCCAGTTCATGCATAAGGTCTGAAAGGAATTCCACAAGCTTCGATTGCTTCTCAAGCAACTCATGCCCCGGTTCCAACAGACATTCGGCCAACTGGCAGTAACGTTCAAACCAGGCGGGATCCGATATCACTGCAGTGGAGATGTCCTGCCACCGCGGTTCCGGGAGCAGTCCCGCCCGGAACCGCAGGTCTGTCAGCCACGTCGTATCCACATATAACATCAGATACGCCCACGGCTGATTGTCGATGGGATTGCAGGTATGGACCCACTCGGGGTTCATCAGCACAAGATCTCCAGCCTGGACACCGTAATGATCATCCCGGTACTGAAATGTACTTTTGCCCCCGGTGATGGCGCCCATCGACCACTGGGTGTGAGTGTGCGGGGCATAGCAAACCTCGCGACCGTCGGCGACCTTGCGCAGCTCCACATGGGGGAGGCGGGCGTCTCGCCAAAAGATGGGCTTGCTTTTACTGGTGGCTGTTTTCATCTGAATTGGCGCTCGCAGTCAGCAAGAACACCGGATAGCTCCGGTCTTCTTTTTCGATGGCGCTGGCGGACACCACCTCAACTCCGGAGAAGCCCGCCTTTTCAGCAGCACGGGCGATGTCGTCGCGCTCAAAACCGAAATGGAACACGCCGGTGTCTTCACTATGGAAGGTGCCATCTTCCTTGTCCAGATCGGAAATGGCGATAAAGCCACCCGGCTTCAGCAGTTCCCGGAAACGCCGGAACATGGCCTCGATATCCCGCACGTGATGCATGGTCATGGACGAGATGATGCCGTCGAAACGCTCGTCGATGGAATGCTTTTCAAGATCAATCTCCTTGATCTCCAGCTCGCAGTTCAGTGATGCCCGCTTTTCGGAGAGCTGGCGGTTCATGGAGGGGGATATATCCACCGCCGTGATTTTCTTCACGTGAGGGGCAATCCGCTCCAGCAACAGCCCGGTTCCGGAGCCGAAATCCATCAGGTGCATGGCGGGCTCGATGTGCGCCTTTTCCAGGATGGTGTTAGCGATGTTGGTGACGTTATCGACGCGATCGCGATTCTGCTCGTAGGTGTCTGCCTTTTGGGCGAAGTAGTCTTTGCTCATGGAGTTGGCCCATTTGGTTCTTGAGACTCCTAAGCTTATGCCCCGTACGTGCCCAAGTTCAATATGGAATAAGCTAATGCCTTACCATCAAGTTTGAGTGGCCGGGCGATTGAAAGGACCCAGCCCCACCGCGTTACCTAGTGGGGCTGGGTCATTTCAGTTAAAGCTGATGCGAGCATTCCCCATACTTACGGCACCTGCTGGACTCCATTGATTGAGATACTGACCAGTTCTGTCTCAGGAATTTCTCCACTCTCGGTAACCGCTGATGAGCGCAGGGATAACCCGTCTCCAACTCTGAAGTAGATTGCTGAGGTTGAAGGCCCGACGGCTTCCGACGTAGAGATGGTCTGGTAATACTTACAGGCTTCAAAGGTACCGGCAGGCACGGTTATTGTTTCCGTTCCGAGATACTCAATGGTTGAATTGATCTCGCTCAGGAGTATGTCAGGGCCACCGTCCGTCGATATGTAGAAAGACACCGACTGAGTGTAGGTCTCACCAACGGCGAGCCCGTAGGGAAGATTGTAAGTTGGATCGTACCAGTTCGCGTACGCAGTCCCTGTTTCATCTTCACCCGTTAAACCGTGAGTACGAGCCACCATTTCAGTCGTGTCTAATGATACATACGTAGTACCGGCTGGGCCGTTGACGCCGGGAGTCAAGTCTTCTCCGAAAATCGCTTGAGTCTCCTCCCCACGGAATATCGTCGGCCCGAGGATTTCCTGTCTGAAGTGCATAACTCCTAAAGCCGCACCAGAGCTTGTATCGTACAGCTGCTCATATATATCGATGACTGTGCCTGGCGGCTCGATTTGCGGGGTATAACAGGCTTGATCGGCAGAGCCGCCGTCGCCCCCTCCGGTACCGCCACCACCATTGCCGCCATCACCTCCACCATCACCGCCGCCGGATCCGCCATCGCCCGGCACCTGTGGTGCTGGAGGGATAGTTTCAAGGTTACCGCTGGAAATCAGATCGACAAGTTCCTGATAGGACTCAACATTCACAAGATCTCTTGCTGCCTGAGAAAAGGCATCAAGCAATCGGTCGATGGCATCGCCTATAGCGAAACTCGAATGGAAAGGATCGAAATCATCGGCCGGAAGGTCGTAGCTTGCTTGTACCAGCGCCTGAAGAAACTCGCTTTTTGCTTGATTCAGGTTATCAGCGATTACGGCATAATCGTCCTGTTGGAACCAGGTTTCGGGATCGCTCGCAGATGCCAGGGCGATGATGAGATCTGTGAATGGAGTGATGTTAACGGTGCCCGCTGAGCTTACGTAGCTGTGCAGCATTTCGTACTCAGTACCAGCATTCACCCTGAGGGCACATGGTAGAGCTGAAGACGCAACTTGCCCGCTGAAGCCGCCAGAAGCGTCCGTTTCAACATTTTCTGTAAAACCCGTTTTTCCCTCGCATCGGGCTTCAACTATGGTGTTTGCGACCGGTGCACCAACTGCTGCGCGCCCGGACAAAGTCACCAGCTCATCGCCGGTGGCCTCGCTCTCGCTTGAATCATTGGATGAAGAGCCTCCACATCCCCCTATGGTTACTGCCAGAGCCAGGATTCCAGCTCCCTTTGCTATCCAGGTCATAACCAAACCCTCTGTCAGTACCCGACACGCCTGCCAGAAGGTTGTTGAAAGCAAGATGAAAGCCACGGAATGAGATGTTTACTGAAAACAGACCTCGCCGGTTCAGGGTCGTTATCTACGAGTGAGGAACTGTCAAAAATATCGACGTATTTGGGGCCCTTTACTGAAGCCAACGTACTCTTCAGGCGACCTTTTCGTGGGAGCGACCCTGGTCAGGTGGGCCAGTTTCCGGTCGCCACCAGCGCCCCCGCAATCGCCCGGTAACCCTTCTCACTCGGATGATACCCATCACTGGCCAGCATCGAGGGGTCGGTGATGGTCGGGTAGGTCAGATAGCGGAAATCGCCCGGAGCCTGGTGCGCCAGTTGCTGGTACAGCCGATCCAGCTGCCGCGCCCGCCAACCCATGATACTCCGGAGCGGCGAGGGCAGTGCGGTAAACAGGTGCATCGGAGGTACGCTCAGCAAATACACCGGTCCCGGGTAGCGTTGGGCGAGCAGGTCACGAAGCGCTAACAGCTGCTGGCGGAATCGGAACCTCGGGGTGAATCCGGTGGTGTCGTTAACGCCCATGCTGAGCAACACCACATCGGCTTCCGGCAGGTCGGCATTTGCCAGCTGGTTATTGAGATCGCCCAGACAAATGCCGTTCACTCCGAAGGTATGCCAGGCGATGGTCTGCCCGGAGCGCTCGTGCAACTGCAGCGCCAGCTGGCTGGCGAGGCCCTGGTAATGGGTGGACACACCCACGCCGGCAGCCGTGGATTCGCCGATGACCAGCACCCGGAACACGGGCGCACCCTGGCCATACTGTCCACCGGGGGAGCCCTGGGCTTCAGGAAGCCGAGGTGTTTCCCGCCGGGCACGCTTGCCCTGGTACAGCAGTACCGGGAACAACAGGGCGGTGGTCAGCCAGAAGGGAAGGTGCATGGGTAAACCTCAATCAAGTAGCAAGCATGCTAGCCTTTCTTAACCAGACTTATCAGGTATAACAAAATGACAGCGCCAATGGTGGCCATGATTATTGAGCCCAGCAATCCGCCTGTTGTTATGCCAAACAAACCGAACAAAAAGCCGCCCAATACTGAGCCGACAATTCCCACAACAATATTGCCCAGGATGCCAAACCCTCGTCCTTTCACAATGTTGCCGGCAAGCCAGCCGACAAGTGCGCCGATGGCCAAAAATATTATTAAGCTAATGATGTCCATGTTGCCTCCCATGTAAATCCTTGGCGAAAATGTATGTTCCGACAACAGAACTCATAGCACCGGAACTGCCGAAAGTCATTGTTGGATCAGAATATTTGCGCGTTTTCTGACCTGAATTCTACGGCCACCATCTCACGATCATCGGCCTCACAGTCAGCCCGTGGATGATGATCGAAAGGACGATAACAACCAGCGTAATGTGGATGAACTCTACGGCGAGGTCTTCCGGCAGGCCAAATACGATCGCGAACATCAGGTAATAGATTGAGCCGATTCCGCGCACGCCAAACCAGCCGACCAGCAACTGCAGCCTGAACGGGACTCCAGAACCAAGCAGGCCCAGAAAAACGCTGACAGGCCGAATTACTGCAAACAGAAACATCGCCAGTCCGACGGACCTGAAGCTCCAGGAGTCAAGAAAGAGCATCCCGCCCAACAATAATACGAGCACCAGCTCCGCCATTCGCTCCAGGGGTTCCTTGAAAAGCAAAGAGCCCTCGGACAGCTGTGGCCTTTGCCTCCAGGTGTGATCCGTAGATACCGGTAACATGTGACCGTCATGACCAGGGGCGTCCCTCGCTGCGAGCTTGAGTTCCGTTTGCCGAAGAGAAATTGCCGAGACAAAAACTGCCATAAACCCCCAGGCCTCAACGACCAGACAGATGCCATAAACCACACCGATCAATCCCAGACCAAGAAAGTCGTCCAGTAAAGGGCCTTCGCTCTCCAGGACGCGCTGCTTCTGTACAACATGTGCCAACAACCATCCCAGGGCCAGTCCAACAACCAGGGCCGACAGCGTTGACCACAAAACGTCCTTCAACATCCAGGTACCGAGCAGTTCAGAACTTGCCGGAGAGCCGATCATGGCGAGTCCCAGCATGACAAACGGAAAGGCGCTGCCATCATTCATGCCGGCTTCACTGGTCAGGGTGAAGCGCAAAGGGTCCTGATCGCCCACGTGGCGAACCTGGACCTCCGTTGCCAGCACTGGGTCGGTGGGCGCCAGAATGCCGCCCAGGAGAATGGCTGCGCCCAGGGGCAGGGCAAGCACGTAGTAACCAAAAGCCGCAGTCAGCGCGACACTGATAGTCATGGAGAGAAATGCAAGTCGAATCGGCGCGCGCCATGCCCGCCACTGGAACGGTACCGGCATTTTCATACCGGCAATGAACAGCGACACCAGAACCGCAACTTCGGCCAGCACTTCCAGCAGGTGTGCCTGTTCCAGCGGGTTGAAATGAAAGGCGCCAAGTACTGACGGTCCGAGTGCAACGCCGACTGCCAGGTAGACCAGAGGCGGCGTCAGATGGAAACGCCGAAGAAGGGATGACCGCAGACCTATCAAGATCAACAGGCTTCCAATCAATACAAACCAGGTTGCGATGGTCACGGTGGTTTTCCGCTTGTTTTCGAAGGGAGCAGTCGCCGCTTCAGTGAATGGTCGACTGCAATCCGAAAATGGCCTTTACAGGGTGGCGGTAGCCTTGTGGCCGGGGTGATGCGCACTTATGTGCCGTAAAAACTCCATCGTATCCGCTGAGGAAATCTTTTCATCTCCGGCTTTCTTTACGCTTTCGGTGCTCGTGAAGGAGACGATGTCCCCCAGGCTGACCATGCCGAAAAGCTGGTTGTACTGATTCACAACGGGAAGACGTCGCACCTCTCGTGCTTCCATCAACTGGAGCGCCTTCTGAATGCTGTCGTCCGGGCTGCAGCAATACAGTTCCCGATGGTTGGATATCTCCTCGCCGCGAATTTCCCACAAGGGTTTGTGTTGTAGCGCAGCGCCCATGGAGATGTCCCGGTCGGTAATGATGCCCACGGGATGTTCGTCGTCGTCGACCAGTGGAATGGCGCCACAGTCGTTGTCCCACATCAGCATCGCGATGTCCTGCAGGGAGGTTTGCGGGGAGCAGCTCGCCACTTCGGTAACCATGACTTCGTTGACTTTCATTTGGATTTCCTCCGTCCTTAGGGAAGCGTTCGAATGAATGCCGTCAGCAGTACGCCCTTGCGACATCGGATTCTGCAAACCTCATTGGGCTATCCATCCTGAAGGCAGCGCCGTTTCCATCAATGATCCGGCGCATTGTCCAATGTGAGCTCATATTGGCTGATTGTCCATGACTGATACGCATCAAAGTGCACGGTCCCCGGCGCACTGCAGCCCCACTCACGTTGTTGGAAATTATCCGTGACAGGATCTATTTTTATTGGCAGGGAGGGACCGGCCATGGATCAGGGTAATCTCCAGGAATCGGGCAACAGCTTACCGTTTCACAGCGAGGGCATCCGGGTTGGCAGGGAGTTGCTCACCGCCACGAAGCCATACGTTGAAGAGTCAGCCGCAACAAGCTGGTGGTACGTCGGCTCTACCTTTGGATTGATGATTGCTTCACTGACCGCCGCCGGGGTGATCCCGTGGTGGCCCCTCAGAGTGGTGTTTTCGGTATTGGGCGCTTTGCTGATGGTACGCGCCTTCATCACCTTTCATGATTACCTGCACGGTGCGATTCTCAAAGACTCCCGGATTGCCTACTGGCTCTTCCATGTCTACGGCGCACTGGCCCTGACGCCAACCCGCTCCTGGCTTGCCAGCCACAATTATCACCACGGCCACGTTGGCCAGATTTCGGCTGCCAGTGTGGGCGCTTTCCCGCTTATAACCGCCCGTATGTGGCGGAACTCAACGTGGTGGCAGCGCTTTGCCTATCGCACTCAGCGGCATCCCATCGTGGTGCTGTTGAGCTATCCCATCGTTTTCGGGTTGAACATCACGCTCATACCCTTGCTGAAGGATCCCGGCAAACACATCGACTCCCTGACAGCACTGCTCAGTCATTTCGGGTTGATCGCAGCGCTCTGGATACTGGGCGGGTTCGGCCTGGTTTTCCTTGTCATCCTGCTTCCCATGACCCTTGCCTCCGCGGTGGGGTGTTATCTTTTTTTTGCCCAGCACAGTTTCCGCCGCATGAAGATTGCTTCAGCCGAAGACTGGACCTATTACCGCGGGGCCATGGAGTCCTCAAGTTTCATGTGGATGAACCGGGTTATGCAGTGGTTTACCGGGAATATCGGTTTCCACCATATTCACCACCTCAATGTCCGAATCCCTTTCTACCGTCTTCCGGAAGTCATGGCGGCCATTCCCGAACTGCAAACACCATTGACGACGACCCTTGCACCTCGCGACATTGCAGATTGCTTCCGGTACGCCCTTTGGGATGAGGACAAACAAAAAATGGTGTCCTATCGGGAGGCCGGAGGTTGAGCCAAAGGCCTTTCCGGTTCAGGTTCCTCGATCTGGAGCTGACTATCGTACGCCGCCTGCAGACCGGTTTCCTCTTCAACTTCCTCAGCCCCATCATCAATAGAACGCGGGTAAAATGGCGACAGCATTGCTACCAGGATGCCGATGGCGGCGAAAATGGCAAAAGCATCGCCATAACCGAATTCATTGACCAGCATACCGACCACGGGGGAGCCCGTTGCCTGTCCGAGCGAGACTGCCATGAAGGGCAAAACCGGCCCCATGGACAGCCGGCCCGGCAACAGGCGGATGCCGGTCATCAGGTAGAGCCCCGTCAGGCTCATGTAAGCGAGGCCGAAGACCAGTGCGGAGAAGATCGCGATGGCCAGCCGATCGGGGCTGGCGGCTAACAACGCCAGGCTTGCAGCCAGCATCATCAGCATCAGGGCCTGGGTGATAGGCGGGTTGTTGCGATCCGCCAGATCGGCCACCACAGCACCTCCGAGACCCGCGATGCCAACGGCCAGCCATAGCCAGCCGGTGGCATCGGACGACAGCGCGCCGAGATTGACCACCAGATCCGGTGCGAAGATCCAGTAGGCGGCGGAAACAAAACCCATCACGAAAGCAAATAGCGCGAGCCGGATCAGGCGCGCCCACTGCAGGGCGCTGATCGGAGGCGGCGGCGCGGCGTTCGACGGCGTCACCCGAGAGACCGAGGGAATGAAGAACCAGGTGGCCACCAAGCCGATAGCGGCCAGGATGGCAAATGAAAGATACGCATAGCGCCAGGCGCCGGCCAGAAACAGTACCGTGGGTACGGCAACGGCTACACCAATGCTGGTGCCGGCGTTCATGACCGAACTCACACGGCCATGCAGCGAACGTTTCACCAGAGCCTGCATGGCGGCGGTAAGCGCCGGCATCATCAGGCCGGTACAGATGCCACAGGCGAACACACCCACGCCGAGGGATAGTGCTCCGGTGGACTGGCTGATCAGTGCCAGTCCTGCGGCGCCGAAGCCGCCGGAAATCACCGCCGTATTGCGGGCACCGAGACGGTCGGCCGCGGAGGGCGCGACCATTGTGGCAAACAGAAAGCTGATTAGGGGCAGGGCACCGATGATACCGATGACTTCTGCCGACAGCTCCAGCTCGGATCGGATCGGCGGCACAAACAAACCGAAGGCGAAGCGCGCGAGCCCATAACTGATGGCGATCAGCGCCGCACCGAAAATCGCAAATGCTGTACTCGAAGGAAACTTCATGCCGCCTCCGCCTTATAAAAATTTCAGGCTTTCGGTCCGTTTCGGTTCCTGTCTGTACTGGCCTGGACTTGCTTCACCTTTGTGATCCGGACACCACGATAGCGTCTGATGCGCTCACCTTCAGGATGCAGATTCCGGTTTGATGATCAGAAGGTTAGCAGGATCACCATGGTGAAGGACAACCTTCGCGTCTGAATTCCCGGCTGTAAACTCCAGAACCTGACCAGGCCCCAGGTCAATATCGACCCGGCAGGCGTCACCACAGAAGAGGCTGATCGAGAGTTTGGCGGTATGGGTGTTCTCAATGCTGGCGGACTCGCCGGCACTGATCCTTTCTCCGACATCGGGTAAGTTATTCATATGAAATGAGCTCCCTGCGTGTATGGGAGACCAGACTGGAATGGTTTCTCTGGTCACTCACTTGAAAATAGTACGAGTTGGCTACTGCTGCCGCTATTGCGATCAACTTTTGTACAGGGCGAGATGCTCGACTACCGGTCAACCTTGTTGATCGTACCCTGGGCCACCGCAACGGTGCGCTCACCGGCCTCTCCATGTGCGATAACGGTGCACTGGCAAACGGCCTGGTTTCTTCCCGACGAAAGGACTGTGGCCCTGGCGACCAGCTTGTCCCCGATCGCAGGGCGGAGGTAATTGATCTTGTATTCGGAAGTCACCGAATCGCACAGGACCGAGCCCCCTGCATAGGTCAGTGCGTTATCAGCCAGGTAACTGACAACGCCTCCATGCACAAAGCCGTGCTGTTGCTTCAACTCCGGCCTGATGGCAAGCGAGAGAACGGCGGTTCCGGGCTCGAAGACCTCCAGTTCGGTGCCGAGCAGGGCGCTGAAGGGTTGGTTCTTCAGTATCTTTCTTCCAAACTCCAGTAACTCGCTCATTTCCTGAGTTCCTCGCATCTGAGACCTGGTGCTGCGGTGGCCGTCATTAACCCCTTCGCGCCGCTTCAATGGCCGCAATATCGATCTTCCCCATCTCCATCATGGCATCGAACGCGCGCTTGGCAGCTGCGGGATCAGGGTCGGCGATGGCCTCGGTCAGAGCCACCGGTGTAATCTGCCATGAGATGCCCCATTTGTCCCGGCACCAGCCACAGGCGCTTTCTTCGCCGCCATTACCGACGATGGCGTTCCAGTAGCGGTCCGTCTCCTTCTGATCATAGGTGGCAACCTGGAAGGAAAAGGCCTCATCGTGGGTAAAGGCGGGGCCGCCGTTGAGCCCGAGGCAGGAGATGCCCAGCACGGTGAACTGCACGGTCAGCACATCGCCTTTCTTGCCGGATGGAAAGTCTCCCGGAGCTCGGAGGATTCTGCCTACCGATGAATCGGGAAAAGTCTCCGCATAGAAGCGGGCCGCCTCTTCGGCGCCGCCGTTGAACCAGAGGCAAATGGTGTTCTTTGCGTGTTCCATCGCGTTAGCCCTCCCGGCGCATCTTGTCCCGGCGAGCGATTTCCGCCGGAGTAGGTGGGTCCATGGCAAAGTCGCCGGTTGCTACCTTGCCATCGCGCACATAGCGCGCAATCACTATGCCACTCGGTGACACCCGGCTGGCGGCCAGTTTGAATGCGGCTGGCTTGGTGCCATTGCCAAACAGCTTCTTGCCGTGGCCGAGTACGACCGGGAAAGTGAAGACATTGATCTGATCGACGAGGTCGTTCGCAAACAGCGTCTGGAGCAAATCCGAGCTGCCTTGCGTGACCAGTGCAGGACCCTCCTCCTGCTTGAGCCGGGCGACATCGGCCGCCGCGTCATTGAGGACCACCGAGCCCTGCCAGGTCAGATCCAGGCCTTTGCGGGTGGCAACGTACTTGTTGATCGAATTGAAGGTTTTGGCGATGGAATCGTCCGGCCCGTCCTCGGCATAGGGCCAGTGAGCGGCAAAAATCTCATAGGTCTTGCGCCCGAGCAGCAGGTCGAAGGGCTGGCCGAACATACGGTCTATTTCTTCGCCAAATACCTCGTCCACCATCGGGGCAACCCAGCCGCCGTAGCCGAATCCGCCGGTGGGATCTTCTTCAGGCCCGCCGGGTGCCTGCATCACTCCATCCAGTGACACCATGGCACCAACAATCACTTTTCGCATGAGTTCATCCTCCTGGTTTGCGTTCTTGCAACCAGTAGTCGTGTGGGGCACCGATAAATCGACAGCAAGTTTTATTCTGGATGGAAACCCGTTTAGCTGCCCCTCGGCGCAAACATGATGATCGCCATCCCCAGCAGGGCCACGGCTGAGCCCAGGATGTCCCACCCGGTAGGCCGGATACCGTCAACCGCCCAGAGCCACAGTATCGCCATAAAAACATAGACTCCGCCATAAGCCGCATACACCCGGCCAGCCGCCGTCGGATGCAGTGACAAAAGCCAGGCGAAAAGCGCAAGGCTGAGGGCGCCGGGCACCAGTAGCCAGACGCTCTTGCCTTCGCGAAGCCAGAGATAGGGCAGGTAACAGCCAACGATCTCCGCCAGGGCGGTGACGACAAACAGACCGAGGGTTTTCAGTTCAGGCACTGGGCAGGGCTCCTGTTGATTGGCTGGCGGCCGTTAGCCGGGTCGATCAGTCAGTCTACTGACCGCGGCAGCGCCCGGTCCAGAGCACTCGGTTCCCCTTAAGTAGTCGGCCACAGGGGCGGCCATTGCCCGTGCTTCCTGATGTACTGTTCGATAGGCTCACTGCGATAACCATTCTGGTACCGCTGCTTCACACTGGGATGGACGAAGGTACGGTTCTGGTCCGGCGCCGGTATTTTCCGAACAAGTTTGCCTAGCAGCTTGTATTTGCCCTTGTACTCGTTGTGCTGTTCAGCGGTGGGGTGGGTCCGGGTTGGCAGGTTGTTATTGAACACCAGCTGGTGTTTTTCCGCCTCCTCCGCCATCCAGAGCAGGGGAATGTCGGCCAGAATCCGGCCCAGCTTGTCCGGCCCGTAGCCGCCGCCAACGTCCGAGTGCACGCCGGCAAACCACACCTGCTCCAGATCGGTCCCCGGTTTGGGCTCCCAGAGAGTAGGTTCAAAGGGCTCTCGTTGTTCGTCGAGCGAAAGAGCATGCCGTGCCACCCGAACATTGCTGCCGATCTTGCGATCATAAAACAGATCGCGATCCCGGATCAGCCCAAAGACCGTGAAAGGCAGTCCCAGGGCGCCAACCGTGTCCCACACGCCGACGAACTTGATAGCAGTGCGCTGCTCCACGGAATGCTTTTTCTTCCACGCCATGGAGTAGTCGTCGTTGGCCTTGTGGCTTTTGGTCTTGTAAAGCTTGAAGGCGGTTTCGATCAGCTCGGCATTGTCTTTGCGCAGAACGCTGCAGTTGTTGACCATCCCGCAGAGGCTGCGGGCGGTGTATGCACCCCGGCTGAACCCGAACAGGAAAATCTCGTCACCGGGTTCGTAGTTGTGCACCAGGAAGCGGTAGCCATCCATGACATTCTTTTCAAGGCCATAGCCCGTGGCGCCGGCGCGGATCTCATCGTGGTAGGAGCCAATGCCCCAGTCATAGAACACCACCTGTTCCACCCCCTGACCATCCGAAGGCCGAATGGCCCGGGAGAACTGCAACACATTGGTAGGAAAATCCTCGCTGGGGTTTTCCTCGGGCCGGTTCCAGGTGCCGTCAAAGCAGATCGCGATGCGTTTCATGGGGGTGACCTCCTGTCATTCGGTTCCCTGTTTTCCCGGGGTTGCTATCCAAAGCCCATACCCGGGGTGGGACTCAGCTATTTGTCTCCGTTAAAGCCTTGTATAGGGCATCCAGGCTGTCAGGGCCAGCGCCCAGCCGGACGCAGTTCTCAGAATCGCGCTCCCACGCCGCCGCCGAGTCGAGGTGAAGATGGACATTCACCGCCGCATCGAAATCCTCCTCCAGCAAACCGGCGGGAACCCAGACCAGTTCTGTGCCTCTGAGCTGATTGGGTACCGGGCTGCCGCACACGGAGCAGAAATCACTGCGGAAACCGGTCGGTTTCTGGAACGAGGTGATCCTGTCCTGGCCCGAGAGCCAGCGGAAGTTTTGCTGGTGGACAAAAGTGGCCGTGTTGGCGGCAGATCCGGTGGTCTTGCGGCAGAGGGAGCAATGGCATTGGTAGAGGTTGGGGAGGTCGCCCTGGATCTCGAATTGTACTTCGCCGCACAGGCATTCGCCGTTCATTAGTTATTCCGATTAACAGTGGAGTAGGACTCGGTATGGGTTAGGTGCAAATATAAGCGGTTGGTTCAGCGGCTTAAAGCCAAAGACCTTCCCCCGCACATCAGTTGCGGTGATTCCGGTAGCCATGGGGGTGCACGATTACAGGCGAAACCAACAGGTTATCGAAGCTGGCTGTCCTTACTGCCTCTGCGATTGATGCTAACAGAGTGGGTCTGCTGCTTTTCCTGGGCCGACTGGCAGTCAATGCACAACCGGACACCGGGAATGGCCTTGCGCCGGGCTTCTGGAATCGGGACGCCGCACTCATCGCATTCCGTGGCACTCTCGCCTCCGGCTAACTGGCTGCGTGCGCGCTGAATTTCGTCTTCAACGCTCGCGTCGATCTGCTCCTGAACCGCACCATCACGTGACCATCCACCTGCCATGGGCTCCTCCGGAGTCTGGATGACTGAAACCACCAAACGGTATCATTCGAGTGCAGGCGCTCCAAGGTTGCCGATAACCCAACGAGGAAACACCATGTCCTATACCAGCCAATATACACCCGAAACGCTCAGCCGTGAGGAGCTGGACCAGACCACGGGCCCGATGGTCATCGAATTCGGCACCAACTGGTGCGGCTTCTGCCAGGGTGCGCAAGCAGATATCAAGGCGGTCATGGACAATCACCCGGATGTTCTGCATGTGAAGGTTGAGGACGGCAAAGGCCGCAGGTTGGGGCGGACATTTGGCGTCAAGCTCTGGCCCTCGCTGATTTTTCTGAAGGATGGTGAAGAAATGGTGCGGGTAGTGCGGCCGGAAAACAGCGGCGAGATCGAGGGTGCACTGATAAAAATTCTGTGAGGACGTGCCAGGTTAAAGTTGTTCCTGCTAGTTGGTCACGACTACCACGGCCCGGTCGCAGTTGTGGACTTGAAGCGGGGTACGCCCCGATCCTCCGTTGACCAGTTTTCTAAATCCGATTGAAGCCGAGCACTCATTTTTGGGAGTTTTTCAACAGGCTCAAGAAAGACGGCAGCGGCGCGAGTTAGCGCGTCCGCTGGCTTGATTTGTTAGCAGAGATGTCCTTGAGGCCACCGGAAACATATTTGTGCAGGATACTGGAGACCAAGGACTGGTAAGGAAGTCCTTCTTCCAGTGCACGGCGTTGAATTGCCTCCAAATCGCGACTTGAGATACGGATATTGATCCTCTTGTCTTTCTTGAAGGTTTCTTCTGCTGCCTTCGTCAAGTACGCCCGAAAGTCGGATCGTAGCCATGTCGTTCTGTGAGCCAAGGAGTTGACCAGCCTGATT
>NZ_BAAAFC010000006.1:0-2285 GCF_039523335.1 Marinobacter szutsaonensis
CCTGAGGGCTGTAGAATGCGCACCACTTCTGAGGGACAAGCCACTGAGACAGGGGCGGCCCGAGGGAGTAACTGCTTGAAAGCTTTGAAGAAAATGGTTTTCAAATTTCTTCAGAAAGCGGTTGACAAGGTGGCGGTTCAGTGTAGAATGCGCGCCTCGTTTGAAGCAGTAAGCCGGGCGGTTTTTAGCGGGTTTGAGAGAGTTTGAAAACGCTGAAAATTAACGGTTGACAAGGTCGGGATTCGATGTAGAATACGCGGCCTTGATTGAGCAGAGGCTCAACGCTCTTTAAAAAGTTAACCAAGTAATTCGTGTGGGCGCTGGCCGAGGTATTTCGGACACGAAATATCAGGACAGTGACTCGTCGAAATTGAGTTTTGTCTTGAGCAAGAATAGAGAATCTTCGGATTCTTGTATGATTTAAACTGAAGAGTTTGATCATGGCTCAGATTGAACGCTGGCGGCAGGCTTAACACATGCAAGTCGAGCGGTAACAGGGGGTGCTTGCACCCCGCTGACGAGCGGCGGACGGGTGAGTAATGCATAGGAATCTGCCCAGTAGTTGGGGATAGCCCGGGGAAACCCGGATTAATACCGAATACGCCCTACGGGGGAAAGCAGGGGATCTTCGGACCTTGCGCTATTGGATGAGCCTATGTCGGATTAGCTAGTTGGTGGGGTAACGGCCTACCAAGGCGACGATCCGTAGCTGGTCTGAGAGGATGATCAGCCACATCGGGACTGAGACACGGCCCGAACTCCTACGGGAGGCAGCAGTGGGGAATATTGGACAATGGGGGCAACCCTGATCCAGCCATGCCGCGTGTGTGAAGAAGGCTTTCGGGTTGTAAAGCACTTTCAGTGAGGAGGAAAACCTTAAGGTTAATACCCTTGAGGCTTGACGTTACTCACAGAAGAAGCACCGGCTAACTCCGTGCCAGCAGCCGCGGTAATACGGAGGGTGCAAGCGTTAATCGGAATTACTGGGCGTAAAGCGCGCGTAGGTGGTTCGATAAGCGAGATGTGAAAGCCCCGGGCTTAACCTGGGAACGGCATTTCGAACTGTCGGGCTAGAGTGTGGTAGAGGGTAGTGGAATTTCCTGTGTAGCGGTGAAATGCGTAGATATAGGAAGGAACACCAGTGGCGAAGGCGGCTACCTGGACCAACACTGACACTGAGGTGCGAAAGCGTGGGGAGCAAACAGGATTAGATACCCTGGTAGTCCACGCCGTAAACGATGTCAACTAGCCGTTGGGGATCTTGAATCCTTAGTGGCGCAGCTAACGCACTAAGTTGACCGCCTGGGGAGTACGGCCGCAAGGTTAAAACTCAAATGAATTGACGGGGGCCCGCACAAGCGGTGGAGCATGTGGTTTAATTCGACGCAACGCGAAGAACCTTACCTGGCCTTGACATCCTGCGAACTTTCTAGAGATAGATTGGTGCCTTCGGGAACGCAGTGACAGGTGCTGCATGGCCGTCGTCAGCTCGTGTCGTGAGATGTTGGGTTAAGTCCCGTAACGAGCGCAACCCCTATCCCTAGTTGCTAGCAGTTCGGCTGAGAACTCTAGGGAGACTGCCGGTGACAAACCGGAGGAAGGTGGGGATGACGTCAGGTCATCATGGCCCTTACGGCCAGGGCTACACACGTGCTACAATGGCGCGCACAGAGGGCTGCAAACTCGCGAGGGTAAGCCAATCTCTTAAAACGCGTCGTAGTCCGGATCGCAGTCTGCAACTCGACTGCGTGAAGTCGGAATCGCTAGTAATCGCGAATCAGAATGTCGCGGTGAATACGTTCCCGGGCCTTGTACACACCGCCCGTCACACCATGGGAGTGGATTGCACCAGAAGTGGTTAGTCTAACCTTCGGGAGGACGATCACCACGGTGTGGTTCATGACTGGGGTGAAGTCGTAACAAGGTAGCCGTAGGGGAACCTGCGGCTGGATCACCTCCTTAAACGAAGCCGAATGCTTCGGTCAGAGTCCACACGAATTACTTGGTTGGCTAATAAAGAGAGCAAAAGGGTCTTTGCAGGCCCGATGACTGCGACGCTTTAGAGTGAAGCAGGAATTAGCGCTGTAGATTGTGACAGCTGACAAGGCGCAGGCTGAGAGAGCGAGGGAGCGTACATGAGTACGTGACCGAGTGAGCGAAGACTGCAACGCAGCTCAGGTGGCACAAGATGCAGTGATAATTGGGTCTGTAGCTCAGGTGGTTAGAGCGCACCCCTGATAAGGGTGAGGTCGGTGGTTCAAGTCCACCCAGACCCACCAGAATTA
>NZ_BAAAFC010000006.1:2381-5809 GCF_039523335.1 Marinobacter szutsaonensis
TGCTTACATAACTGACTAACTCCGGTTAGCAGTGTGCAGAAACAAGTGTTTCAACTTGATGAAGTTCGAAGCCCTTCTTTCTGATCACTGGGTCAGATTTGCTCTTTAACAAATTGGACGAGATAGAACACGAATATTCTTCTCTCATTATCTCCGAGAGAAGGTGTTCAAAGTGATAGCGATTTCAAGCGTTATCCGGTGTTGTCGTTGAAGTGGTTGTTGTATGACTTCAGTCGGCTGTCTCGAATAAGTGTCAATCAGGCTTGCCTGGTTAACGTGGATTCGTGGTCAGTTGTCTTGGGGTTATATAGTCAAGCAACTAAGCGCATACGGTGGATGCCTTGGCAGTCAGAGGCGATGAAAGACGTGGAAGCCTGCGATAAGGTTCGGGGAGCTGGCAAACGAGCTGTGATCCGGACATCTCTGAATGGGGAAACCCACCGACTTTCGGGTCGGTACCGTACAGTGAATCCATAGCTGTGCGGGGCGAACCGGGGGAACTGAAACATCTAAGTACCCCGAGGAAAAGAAATCAACCGAGATTCCCTCAGTAGCGGCGAGCGAACGGGGACCAGCCCTTAAGCTGGACGACTGGTAGGAGAAGGCTCTGGAAAGTGCCGCCATAGTGGGTGATAGCCCCGTATCCGAAACCTGAGTTCAGTGAAATCGAGTAGGACGGGACACGTGATATCCTGTCTGAACATGGGGGGACCATCCTCCAAGGCTAAATACTCCTGACTGACCGATAGTGAACCAGTACCGTGAGGGAAAGGCGAAAAGAACCCCTGTGAGGGGAGTGAAATAGACCCTGAAACCGTATGCGTACAAGCAGTCGGAGCAGACTTGTTCTGTGACGGCGTACCTTTTGTATAATGGGTCAGCGACTTATGTTCAGTGGCGAGGTTAACCGTTTAGGGGAGCCGTAGGGAAACCGAGTCTGAATAGGGCGATTTAGTCGCTGGGCATAGACCCGAAACCGGGCGATCTATCCATGAGCAGGTTGAAGGTTGAGTAACATCAACTGGAGGACCGAACCCACTGTCGTTGAAAAGCCAGGGGATGACTTGTGGATCGGAGTGAAAGGCTAATCAAGCCCGGAGATAGCTGGTTCTCCCCGAAAGCTATTTAGGTAGCGCCTCGGACGAATACCACTGGGGGTAGAGCACTGTTTGGGCTAGGGGGTCATCTCGACTTACCAACCCCAGGCAAACTCCGAATACCAGTGAGTACTATCCGGGAGACACACGGCGGGTGCTAACGTCCGTCGTGAAGAGGGAAACAACCCAGACCGCCAGCTAAGGTCCCCAAGTACCAGTTAAGTGGGAAACGATGTGGGAAGGCTCAGACAGCTAGGAGGTTGGCTTAGAAGCAGCCATCCTTTAAAGAAAGCGTAATAGCTCACTAGTCGAGTCGGCCTGCGCGGAAGATGTAACGGGGCTCAAACTGGTCACCGAAGCTGCGGCTGCCTACGCAAGTAGGCGGGGTAGGGGAGCGTTCTGTAAGCCTGCGAAGGTGTGTCGAGAGGCATGCTGGAGGTATCAGAAGTGCGAATGCTGACATGAGTAACGACAATGCGGGTGAAAAACCCGCACGCCGGAAGACCAAGGGTTCCTGCGCAACGCTAATCGGCGCAGGGTGAGTCGGCCCCTAAGGCGAGACCGAAAGGTGTAGTCGATGGGAAACGGGTTAATATTCCCGTACCTTGGATAGCTGCGATGGAGAGACGGAGAAGGCTAGGTGAGCCGGGCGACGGTTGTCCCGGTTTAAGCGAGTAGGGAGTGGACTTAGGCAAATCCGGGTCCACAATCCTGAGACGCGACGACGACTGCCCACGGGCGGGAAGTCATTGATGCCCTGCTTCCAGGAAAATCTTCTAAGCTTCAGGCTATTCGAGACCGTACCCCAAACCGACACAGGTGGTCAGGTAGAGAATACCAAGGCGCTTGAGAGAACTCGGGTAAAGGAACTAGGCAAAATGGTGCCGTAACTTCGGGAGAAGGCACGCTGGTTGTATGTGAAGCCCCTGCGGGTGGAGCAGAAGCCAGTCGAAGATACCAGGCCCCTGCGACTGTTTATTAAAAACACAGCACTGTGCAAACACGAAAGTGGACGTATACGGTGTGACGCCTGCCCGGTGCCGGAAGGTTAATTGATGGGGTTAGGATTCGTCCGAAGCTCTTGATCGAAGCCCCGGTAAACGGCGGCCGTAACTATAACGGTCCTAAGGTAGCGAAATTCCTTGTCGGGTAAGTTCCGACCTGCACGAATGGCGTAACGATGGGGGCGCTGTCTCTACCCGAGACTCAGTGAAATTGAAATCGCCGTGAAGATGCGGTGTATCCGCGGCTAGACGGAAAGACCCCGTGAACCTTTACTATAGCTTCACAGTGAACTTTGAGCATGCTTGTGTAGGATAGCTGGGAGGCTTTGAAACCGGGACGCCAGTTCCGGTGGAGCCAACCTTGAAATACCAGCCTGGCATGTTTGAGGTTCTAACTTGGTCCCCTGATCGGGGATGAGGACACTGTGTGGTGGGTAGTTTGACTGGGGCGGTCTCCTCCCAAAGCGTAACGGAGGAGCACAAAGGTGGGCTAAGCATGGTCGGACATCATGCGGTTAGTGTAATGGCACAAGCCCGCTTAACTGCGAGACAGACACGTCGAGCAGGTACGAAAGTAGGTCATAGTGATCCGGTGGTTCTGTATGGAAGGGCCATCGCTCAACGGATAAAAGGTACTCCGGGGATAACAGGCTGATACCGCCCAAGAGTTCACATCGACGGCGGTGTTTGGCACCTCGATGTCGGCTCATCACATCCTGGGGCTGAAGCCGGTCCCAAGGGTATGGCTGTTCGCCATTTAAAGTGGTACGCGAGCTGGGTTTAGAACGTCGTGAGACAGTTCGGTCCCTATCTGCCGTGGACGTTGGAGATTTGAGGAAAGCTGCTCCTAGTACGAGAGGACCGGAGTGGACGAACCTCTGGTGTTCGGGTTGTGTCGCCAGACGCACTGCCCGGTAGCTATGTTCGGACAGGATAACCGCTGAAAGCATCTAAGCGGGAAGCCCCTTCCAAGATGAGATCTCCCTGGACCCTCGAGGTCCCTGAAGAGCCGTTCAAGACCAGGACGTTGATAGGTCGGGTGTGTAAGCGCTGCGAGGCGTTGAGCTAACCGATACTAATTGCTCGTGCGGCTTGACTATATAACACCCAAGACAATTGCGGATAACGCAGAGCGAAAGCTCGAACGAAATCAACATCACGTTCCATCTCGTCCCCCAGTGATCAACCGTTTTGCCTGACGACCATAGCGGTCTGGAACCACCTGATCCCATCCCGAACTCAGAAGTGAAACAGACCAGCGCCGATGGTAGTGTGGCATGGCCCATGTGAGAGTAGGTCATCGTCAGGCTCTTAATACCAAAACCCC
>NZ_BAAAFC010000007.1 GCF_039523335.1 Marinobacter szutsaonensis
CAGCAGCCTCGGTTACCGGACTCCGCTGGAGTTCGAGAGCGCTAACTGATGGGGGCGTGTCCAATTATTTGGGGGAATACCATTCCCGGCCTGGCGGCCGTCCACCGGACGCCCTTGTCAGGGCGCCGCTTAGCTCAGCGTTAACTAGATATGCACCTGAACGAGTGGATACAAAAGGGCCGGGTCTACATATGGACCTATGAAGGCAACCCAAAAAGTTATCGGGGCTGGCATTTAACCTGCGATAAAGATGGGGCAGAGTCGCTAGCTCATTTGGTGGCAGCAATTGCAGACGCCGATATGGGTAAAAGACGCACGGTCAAACTGACTAGGCCGTCAGATGCTCAACTGCTAGTGCCGAATTGCAAATTTAAGCATCACTCGTTCGATAAACTGGTGGTTAGTCATGGTTCGGCGTGGCTTATTGAAAGCGACGCCGAGAGAGTAGTCTTGTCGATTCCTAGCGAATTGGCTGAGAGCCTTAAAGCCAGAATTTCTGGCATTCCGCGTGGGAAGGGTGACATTTCTATGGGTATTCCTGGGAGCGAGCTATGGTTCTGGTGGTAGGAGTTAACAAGGCCAGGCACGCGACGCCTACTGCATTACGGCTTCGCCTCCATTCCGTAGCCGCGCATGCTGGCTGGCGTTAAAGGTACAGGATGAGACCTACTCATTACTTCGCAATCTTAATTCGGCTGTTCGCGATTGGATTGGTCATTTACTCCGCTCGGCAATCTTCTTTTTTGATCGAGTTGCTGAGGGAGGGGAGTGTGCAGGGCTATGAGTTGTCCTTCACCTTTGCGTTGGTGTCAACGCTTTTGCCTTTCGTTGTCGCTGTGTTGCTATGGTTTTTTCCTCTGACAGTCTCCCGCTTCGTCATTCGTTCTGAGTTGGATCAAGCGTTCGAGCCCATTGCGACACAGGAACTTCTCACGGTATTGGTGCTTGGGATTGGGGTTTACGTTTTTTACTTCACGATTTCTGATGCTGTTTATTGGATTACCCTCTGGCAAATGAGTCAGGACAGCTACACCGAGGCCAACCTTTATCTCGGAAACGATAGTAAGGCGGCGATGGTCACTACCGTGATTGAGTTTTTTATAGCTGCGGGACTTTTGCTTCGAGCGAGAACTTTATCGGCGATGATCCTCAGGTTCACCCGATGAAAACCTTTAACAAGGAGGTCAACGGGACGCCAACTACGCTGCGCTCCGTTGCCGCCCATTACCACTGCGTTAGGTGTATTTATGAGCAACCAAGAGAAAGCAATCGAAGCCATCAAACGATCAGCAGGCACCGAAGCGGGCGAGTACGGAATTGATGGGTTCGTTTCGCATCATCTTGACGAGCTTCCTGAAAGTTATTGGCGGAAGCATCTTGGAACCTCTGCACCGTCCAATGAGCAAGTAATTGGGCTACTGGTCCTCAGGGAAAAATGGGACGATGAAGAGGTGTACGATTTTACTCTTCCTGATGAAGTGACGGATTACGTGGTTAGCGTGTCATTCGATGACGCTGGTCAAATCGAAGACATCGTCATGGAGAGCTAGCCTCCACCTAACCAAGTGTTCCAGTTCGTTCCGGGCCTGACGGCCCTCCACCGGACAGCCTTGTCGCCGCTTCGCTCTGCCAAGGCTGCCGCTGAACAACGGCGTTAGGTGAGCACTACCGAGCGAGTCGCTCGAGATAAAAGGGAAGGTCAATGCATCAAAAAGGATATTTAGCTAAATCCTTGCTTGTATGTGTTTTGGTAATGGCAGGCATGTTTCAAGGGTGCTCAACGCGCTCCCACGACGTTACTGCAAATCAGATTCGAGTCAACCAAGATCAGGCCAATGCTTGGCGAAGGCATGGCGATGAGAAAGTTGCAGCTTCCTTCGAAGAACGAAACAGGAAAATAGCCGAAGATGAGGCTGGTTACGGATTGGCAGACCTTTTAATTGATATCGTCTTCAGTGACTAGAGTCCGCCACTTGATTCACCTAACAAGCGGCATCACAGCGACCGCTTTTCCGCCGCTTCGCGGCTCCAAACCGGCGCATGTGCCGGGCGTTAGGGAATCTAGGTTTGAACAAATTTCCTTCGATTATTTTCATCTCAAGCTTCATGTTAACAGCTTGCTACGCACCAGACCCGGAGGTAGTGCGCTGCGAAAATCATTTCTCGGTTATGAGCGAAAGGTTAAGTGAGTTAAAACGTGAACTCACTCAAGACGAGGTGTGCTTTGGATGCGTTGAATCAATAGTCAAAAATCCAAGCGGGGTGGAAGATCTATCGCAAGATATTGAGCGATGCAGCGCAAAAGGAGCTTATGGCCGCCGTGTCGATTTCTTAGTGAGCTCAGTCGAAAAAAGAGTCGACAACATTGTTTATGAAATCGATCGGATGAAAGAACCGAAAAGTATGTTTTTATTTTATGGCGTGATCGAAGACCGAGTTGATGAGTTAAAACCAATGTTAAGGGAGATGGCATTGGAGGTTGAGAAATGACTGGTGATAAATCGCTGGCAAAAGCCCCTAACAAGGTGGTCAACGGGACGCCAACTACGCTGCGCTCCGTTGGCGCCCATTACCACTGGCGTTAACGGCCAGGCGCCTGTGGTTTTTTGGCTGGTGCGGTGCAATGGCCTTG
>NZ_BAAAFC010000008.1 GCF_039523335.1 Marinobacter szutsaonensis
TCTGGTGATGAACATTACTAAGATCAGAATGGATTAGAAAGTTGGGGGCAGGTCAGGCAAGCCGTCAGCGAGCTGTTCGCGATCGGCGCGCCCACCAGTCGCTGGGTCGTACCGCTGTTCAGCCTATCCAGTGTGCTCCTGTTTGCCTTCGCTGTCGGCGTGTGGCGCACCGCTGGTGCCAGGCGCCTGGTTCGTGTGCTCGCACTGATGTTCGCTGGCTCCGCGGTCGTCGGCTTGCTTATTTGGAATGTCTTTCCGATGCATATGCGAGGCGCGGAGCGAACCTTCACGGACACGATGCACCTGATACTGGCGACCAACCCGTTCGTGCTGCTGAGCCTCATTCTCGCGATCGCGGCATTTCGCGGTGGACTTCGCATCTATTCCGCGGTAACGGTGATCATCATGCTGGTGCCCGCTATCGCCGCATTCTCCTATGCGCCAGCGTTGGACCTGAACCAACCGACGCCGTGGCTGGGCGCCACGGAACGCCTCGCGCAATATAGCTACATGGCATGGCAGGTGGTGTTGGCAATTGTTTTGTTGAGGAAACAAGATTGTTCCAAGGAGAACGGGCCGTCCTGTTGAAAGAATATCCTGCCTTGGCATGTAGCTCGAACTGCCGCCTAACATGCCGATGAAGCTGACGGTCGTCGGCGGCGCCGCAGATTATTGGCATGGCGTTCGGCTTTCCCCGAACCCATTAGCACCTGTAAGGAAATTTACGCAATGGACGTCCCACGCATCTTCAACATTATGGAAAGTGGTCACCGCATCCATAACCCGTTCACCCCCGAAAAGCTTGCCACTCTTGGTGCAGCCCTGCATCTGGAATCGGGTACCCGGGTTCTTGATCTTGGCAGTGGCTCCGGGGAGATGCTGTGTACATGGGCTCGTGATTACGGTGTCATTGGCACCGGTGTCGACATGAGCCAATTGTTCACTGAGCAGGCTAAATTACGTGCCGAAGAACTGTGCGTGGACCATCAAGTCCGATTCATCCATGACGATGCCGCAGGCTATGTCTCGGACGAAAAAGTCGATGTGGCGGCCTGCCTGGGTGCCTCCTGGATCGGCGGGGGTGTCGCCGGGACGATTGAGCTTCTGGCGCGCAACCTCCGCACCGGCGGAATCATCCTTATCGGCGAGCCTTACTGGCGGCAATTGCCACCAACGGAAGATATTGCCAAGGGGTCTCTGGCGACCGCAATCTCTGACTTCCTTGTCCTGTCAGACTTGGTCGTCTCTTTCGGTCGCCTGGGTTACGACGTGGTTGAAATGGTTCTGGCTAATCAAGACGATTGGGACAGATACGAGGCGGCCAAATGGCTCACTATGCGCCGGTGGCTTGAAGCCAATCCCGGTGATGAACTGGCCCCAGAGGTGCAATCCAGGCTGACCTCGGAACCTGAGCGCCATGCTGCGTACACGCGCGAATACCTCGGCTGGGGAGTGTTCGCGTTGATGCCGCGGATTTTCCTCAACCAGGCCTAACAATTCATTCAAGCAGGCGCCGCTTTGCGCCGCGGCTTAATTCAGGCGTTGGGCGTCGAGAACTGATCAAACCAAGCGGGTGAACTATGCCTGAAGGCACCGCCGTTACGAGGCTGCTTCCGAACATTTGCACTGACAAGATGGAAGAGACCCGCGATTTTTATAAAGAGTTGCTGGGTTTTGTCGTTGGATTCGAGCACAAGGGCTGGTACATCCAGATGGCGTCGCCCGAAAAGCCGGAACTGCAAATCGGTATCATGCGCCTCGACCATGAGTTTACCCCCCGGCCTTTCCAACACCCTGCACAGGGCGTCATCATATCGGTACAGGTCGAAGATGTTGAGGCGACATACGCTGCAGTGAAGGCCCGTGGTTTCGAGTTGGCACACGACCTATGCGATGAGGAATTCGGGATGAGGCGGTTTATGGTAGCGGACCCGAACGGGCTACTTGTCAACATGTTCTCGTTTCCATGAGCGCGCCCAACAAGTGCATTAAATTTGTTCCGGCCCGACGGGCCTCCACTGGACGCCCCTGACGGGTCGCCGTTTATGCAAAGCGTTAGCTGTGATTGCCTCACTCGCAAAGTGATACTATAGTGTCACTATCAATT
>NZ_BAAAFC010000009.1 GCF_039523335.1 Marinobacter szutsaonensis
GCTTCGTGCGTACATGCTTGGAAGCAGCTAACCAGGCGCGTCACTCGGATGCCTTCGTCTCCGCTTCGCTATACCAAAGTCACCGGTGCGCTTCGGCGTTATGTGTAGCATCGGAAGCGAGACATGATCATGAAAACAATAATTTTCGCACTCACACTCATTTGTTTCTCCCTGCCAGCAGCAGCAATAGATCCCTGTAATTGCAAGGGTTACGCCGGCCCCGGAGGGCCATGCTACGCAGGACCGGGAGGTCCAGCATACGATGGACCGGGTGGCCCGGCTTATTCTGGCCCGGGAGGTGCCTGTTATGACGGTCCAGGAGGACCGGAATATTCCGGTCCCGGCGGGGCGGCTTATGATGGTCCTGGTGGTCCCCGATACTCCGGACCGGGAGGTCCTGCGTACGATGGCCCAGGGGGACCTGCATACGACGGCCCGGGTGGTCCTTGTTACGCCGGTCCAGGGGGGCCATGTTATTCAGGCCCCGGTGGTACAGGGGCTAATTGCCCAAGGGTTTGCCGCTAGTAATTTCCACATAACAATTCGCGTCACTCGGACGCACTAACGTGCGCCGGTGCGCTCTGGCGTTATGCATCAAAAGGTCGATAGCTAGTGCTTGAAGATATAGTTGATCAATTAACGGCCCTTCAAGGTCATATCGTTGCTGAGATTGAAGTGATAGCTGTATGCCAGATGCTGAGACTCACCTTTGATAATTCGGTGACCGTCGAATTAACAAGCGGATGGGTTTATGAAGCCAACTCCAAGGCAAAATTTGGCGCTATGGATGTAGGCTTTTACTTTGGATCTGAAGATGAGCTATTAGATGCTCTTGAAGAAGATGAGAAGAAGTATTTATCGAAGGTAAACAGTCTCACTGGGAAAATTTTAGAAGCGGTAGAGCCAACTGCCTCAGGCTTCATCATGGGTTTGACCGGCAAAAAGCAAATACGCTGGCACTCGCTAAGCGCGCAAGGGCTAGGAATAAGGCTGTTCAAAAATGCATAACCAGTGGGTGAAGCTGACCGGTACTACGCTGCGCTCCGTCCCGGCAGCTTACCCAAGGCGTTATGTGTGAGGGGAAGGGATCGTGAAGTTTCGAGAATTACCACCGATGGGAACTGATTCGGTAGAACGCGAAGGTGATCTCATCGAGTTCATGCAATCAATTCCATATCTGCTTACTGGAAAGAGATTGCCTCCTTTGCAGGTGCTTAATTCGGTATTTGAAACCGGGACGCTGGATGCAGGAATGAGTGGGGGCGTAGAGTGGGAGCCCTTCACCATAAGCCGCCACGACTACGATGTTCTCGTCGCCGAGTGCAGACAGATGGATATTGCCACTCCTAGCTATCCCGAATGGGTGAGGAGTCAATCGGACTTCCAGGTTTGGGAGTTCGAAACAGACCGAGGAGTTCCCGCCAAGGAGCACAAAATGCTTGCAGATCGAGCCGATCAGGCTAGTGCAGAACTGAAACGGGCAATAGATTCAGGCGCCACAGAAACTGAAATTGTCGAACTACACTTGAAGGTAATAGAAACCGGTCAAAATCTGGTTGAGTTCTTGGATGATCAAGCTCACACATAACAAGGCCATTAAGTCTGTTCTGCACTTCCCCCAGTCTAATGGACACGCATCGATAACTCCGAAACAGGAGAACTACGATGCCGAAAATG
>NZ_BAAAFC010000010.1 GCF_039523335.1 Marinobacter szutsaonensis
CCCCCATCAGTTAGCGCTCTC
Organism: Marinobacter szutsaonensis; assembly: GCF_039523335.1. NCBI lineage: Bacteria > Pseudomonadati > Pseudomonadota > Gammaproteobacteria > Pseudomonadales > Marinobacteraceae > Marinobacter > Marinobacter szutsaonensis. The sequence goes on from NZ_BAAAFC010000010.1 coordinate 22, forward strand.
GAACTCCAGCGGAGTCCGGTAACCGAGGCTGCTGTGCAGCCGTTCGGTATTATAAAAGCGCTCAATATAGTGTTTTATATGGTGTCTTAATTGGCGAAGCGTGACAAAGCTGGTTGCGTGCAGCAGTTCTCCTTTCAGGCTTTTGAAGAAGGACTCCACCTCGGCATTGTCCGTGCAGTAACCCGGTCGGCTCATGCTGTGAACAATTTGGTGACGGGCAAGCATTTCACGCATTTTAAGAGCCCTGAACTCGGTCCCCCGGTCGGTATGCAGTAACAAACCAGGCGGCGGTGAGCGGTCCGTCAGGGCTTGTTTAAGAGCGCCGCTGGATAGCTCGCCGTTCAGATTGGCCTCCAGCTTCCAGCCCACGATGCGACGCGAGAACAGGTCGAGTACTACCGCCAGAAACACGTTCCTCCGACCCATTTTGATGTAGGTAACGTCGCTGCTCCATTGTTGATTCAGGGTGACTGGCTTCTCCGTGGCCAGACGGTAGTTTGGCCATGCCCGCAGGAGGGCCCGCCGGGTGAGCAAACGCCGATAGATTCGGTAGGTCCTAGCCTTCATGCCCCATTCCCGCATCAAGCGGGCCACACGGTTTTCTCCCACTCGCACGCCTTGGTTTTTCAGAGCTCGGTAAACCTTTGGGCTGCCATAGCGGCCTTCACTATCACGAAAGATCCTGCGTATCCTCAGCAGCAGATCGGCATTCTCCATCGCTCGTTTGCCAGGCTTTCGGTTGGCCCAGGCGTAGTACCCAGAGCGTGAAATGTTCAAGTGGCGGCACAGGGCTTTTACGCCGTGTTCTCGTCGGTGCTGCCAGACGAATCGGAACGCTTCCGTCGTTCCTCGGCCTGAAAACGTTGAAACTTTTTTAGGATGTCGTTTTCCTCCTGAAGCTCCGAAATACGGCGTTTCAGGCGAGCAATCTCATCCTGCTCCTGGATCTTCTTCTTGGCATCAGCCGGCGCTTTCTTGACCCGTTTCATGGCGAATTTTCCTTCTCGGTATTCCTTTCGCCAGCGTGACAGCATGAAGGGGTGAATATCCAGCGCTTCGGCAACGCTTTTGACACTGCGGTGGGCTTGGTGACTCCATTCCACTGCTTTGACTTTGAACTCAGTGGTGTACTGCTGAGTTTTCTTCCCTGTGAGCATTTTCGGCATCGTAGTTCTCCTGTTTCGGAGTTATCGATGCGTGTCCATTAGA
>NZ_BAAAFC010000011.1 GCF_039523335.1 Marinobacter szutsaonensis
TGACCTGCCCCCAACTTTCTAATCCATTCTGATCTTAGTAATGTTCATCACCAGAGAGGACGATGAACATGAAGAAGCGATTCACCGAAGAACAGATCATTCCCATTCTGAAGGAAGCCGAGGCTGGCCTGCCGGTCAAAGAGCTGTGCCGCAAGTACAACATCTCGGATGCAACCTTCTACACCTGGCGTAAGAAATACGGTGGTTTGGAGGTCTCTGAGGCCCGTCGTTTGAAGTCCCTGGAGGAAGAGAACGCCCGGCTCAAGAAACTGCTGGCCGAGTCCATGCTGGACACAGAAGCTCTGAAGGCGGCTCTCAACCGAAAGTACTGACCGTCGGGAACAAGCGCGAGGCTGTGCGCACCATGCTGTCGGAGACGACGATATCCGAGCGCAAAGCCTGTTCACTCGTCGGGTTATCCCGCGCAACTATGCGGTATCAGTCTCAGCGTTCTCCAGAGGAGCGTGAACTGACAGAGCGCATCAAAGCCATTGCGTTCGAACGTCGCCGGTTCGGGTACCGGCGTGTTCATCAGTTGCTGCGTCGTGAGGGTGCTGAGGTGAATCACAAGAAGGTTTATCGACTTTACCGGGAAGCAGGCTTGGCCGTCCGCAAACGCAAGCGCCGTAAAGGGGTGATGGTCGAACGGCAGCCCTTGGTGCTGCCCGATGCGCCGAATCATACGTGGTCTATGGATTTCGTCATGGATTCCTTGGCCAACGGGCGCAGGATCAAATGCCTGACGATCGTGGATGATTTCACCAAGGAATGCCTCGACATTCCCGTTGCTATGGGAATCTCAGGCGAACAGGTGGTCCGCACCCTGGATGGCATAGCGGCCTTCAGAGGCTATCCAAAGGCCGTCAGAACCGATCAGGGGCCGGAATTTACTGGCAGAGCATTGGATCAATGGGCTTACCATCATGGCGTTGAGCTGAAGCTGATCCAGCCTGGAAAGCCGATGCAGAATGGTTACGTCGAGAGCTTTAACGGAAAATTCCGGGATGAGTGTCTGAATGAACATTGGTTCCGGGATCTTGCTCATGCCCGCGAAAAGATCAGCAACTGGCGCTTGGACTACAATGAGCGGCGACCGCATTCATCCTTGGGGTATCAGACACCCCTGGAGTTTGCCTCCGCTCTCCGACTTGGAAAAACTGATTCAAAAGTAACGGACATTACTAGGGAGCAGTTGGATTAAAGACTGGGGGCAGGTCA
>NZ_BAAAFC010000012.1 GCF_039523335.1 Marinobacter szutsaonensis
CCTTGGCTCAAAGCACGACATGGCTCCCATCCCACTTAACTGTTATACCTACGCTATTATCTTTGCTAAATATCAATTCAAAACGATAATGTTTATTATTGATTTCTAGATATCCTACTATCCTATTTCTCTTTTTTGCATAAAATAGAATTTGTGGTTCTACTAAAAAATTAATATTTTTAGTTATTATATCTTTTATATCTTTTTTATTTAAACTTTTTATGACTTCTTCTACTTGACTCATGTTCTCTATTTTTACATTTTATATTATGACATTTTTATATCTTTTTACTTCTCTATCTCTTTATTTTTTCACCTCCTTGATTTTTCAACCTTTACAATTACTATCACAAAACTGAAAAAAACTAAGCATAATCTTAGCTAATTAGGAGAAAAATAAAAATTCTAAAAAGGAGAATTAGAACTTACAAATAAAAAAACAAAACTTAACTTACCAACAGTCTTCTAAATATTTCCTGACCTTTTTCTCACTGATTCCTAGTCCGTATGCAATCTCCTTAACTGTAAACCCTCTTTTGACTAACTCATGAACTATGCTAACTAGGTCATCCTCACTTTCAATATAGTACGTTTCTCCTTCAATTATTACTTCTTTTTTCATTTCTCTTTCACTGATATCATATATGTAAAAACTCATATATAAATCTTTAAGTCGGATCGTAGCCATGTCGTTCTGTGAGCCAAGGAGTTGCGGATTGCCGTTGTCTTCCTAAGACCGCTTGGCCTCCGACTTAAAAAATGGAATTTGAAGATTTAGATGTAGTTCTATATGTATTTTTTGAAAAAGTCGGATCGTAGCCATGTCGTTCTGTGAGCCAAGGAGTTGCGGATTGCCGT
>NZ_BAAAFC010000013.1 GCF_039523335.1 Marinobacter szutsaonensis
GCCAAGGAGTTGATCCAGCATCTTGTCTTCCTAAGACCGCTTGGCCTCCGACTTGCTCCGAAAAAGTTCAGAAAATCGGAAATTACTCCTGATATAATTTGTGCAAATGCGTTAGCTACATTTTGGAAAAATGAATATGCTGAATTTATGAAATCAGACGCAATTGAGGATAGAAATTCAAAAGCTCCTACAACTTGTTGTTCAAACCATGAAACAAATCCTTGAATTGTAGAAATTGCAGTTTGTACAAAATTCTGTAAAATTGTTAAGAAATTAGTTGCAATATTTGTCATAAAAGTAGGAATATCGGAAATTGCTTGTCCTAGGAAACTTGTAATATTTTTGATATCATTAACTATTGCATTAATAAAATTTATAAAATCACTAGATATCCAGTTTGTGAAATTTTCCAAATTTTCAATTTCATCTGCAAAGAATGTTCCTAACTCACCTAAATTCAATAGAAAACTCATATTGATTAAATTGTTTCTTTTCAAAATTATAAACATTACTAAAAAAATACAAAACTAAAAGTTCTTTCAATTTTTCGTTTGTTACTTTTTTGCATTCATCTGCTGAAAAATTGTAATGACAAGTATATAAATGAGAGTCGATAATTTACAAGAAATCTTTTAAGTCGGATCGTAGCCATGTCGTTCTGTGAGCCAAGGAGTTGCGGATTGCC
>NZ_BAAAFC010000014.1 GCF_039523335.1 Marinobacter szutsaonensis
GCGTTAGCTGTGATTGCCTCACTCGCAAAGTGATACTATAGTGTCACTATCAATTTGGATCAGGGTGAGCCCATGAAAGTTGAGCTTGTTACGAACCTTAAGCGTCAAGCCACAAAGATTCTGGCAGATCTGCATGTGTCTAAAGAGCCGATACTGATCACGGAGCACGGTCAGCCATCCGCATACCTTGTCGATGTGCAAGATTACGAGTTTATGCAGCGCCGACTTAAGCTGCTTGAGGGGCTCTCACGAGGAGAGCGAGCTGTACTTGAGGGAAGAACGTACAGCCAAAGTGAGGCCAGGGAGAAAATGAGTAAATGGCTGAAGTAATCTGGACAGAGCCCGCCCTTCAAGAACTGGATGCCATCGCTGAGTACATTGCTCTAGACAATCCTGCTGCCGCAAGCGATCTGGTCCAACAGGTTTTCTATAAGACCGAGCGTTTGGAAAACTTCCCTCAATCCGGGCGGATTCCTCCCGAACTCCCCAATTCGGTATACAGGGAGGTAGTGGTTCCACCGTGTCGTATTTTTTATCGTGAGGATGAGAAGCGGGTTCTCATCCTCTATGTCATGCGAGAGGAGAGGCAGCTTCGTGCGTACATGCTTGGAAGCAGCTAACCAGGCGCGTCACTCGGATGCCTT
>NZ_BAAAFC010000015.1 GCF_039523335.1 Marinobacter szutsaonensis
CCAAGGAGTTGCGGATTGCCGTTGTCTTCCTAAGACCGCTTGGCCTCCGACTTAGAAATAAAAATGTCATAAATCAAAATGAACAAACGAGGAAAAATGCAAACTCAAGAACAGAGTCAAAAAAAGAAGCAAAAAGCAGTATTTGGAATTTATATGGACAAGGATTTGAAAACTAGACTGAAAGTATACTGTGCAAAAAATAATCTTCAATTAACTCAAGCTATAGAAGAAGCAATAAGAGAGTATTTGCAAAAACGAGGCGGTTAAAAAAACCAAATTAAAGATATTTTCTTTTTTTTATCAACTTATTTCTAAAGCTATATATCATATATATTATATAATGTATATGGTTTGATTTACTTGCTATGAAATTTATATAAAAAAATTTTGTTATTGTCAATAAGAATTTAATGAAGTTTTACTTACAAAAAGGAGACATCATATACATTATATTATGTATTAGTTTTGGGTCAAGTCGGAGGCCAAGCGGTCTTAGGAAGACAAGATGCTGGATCAACTCCTTGG
>NZ_BAAAFC010000016.1 GCF_039523335.1 Marinobacter szutsaonensis
GGTCCTAGCAATACCACGGCATACCGCAACTCCTTGGCTCACAGAACGACATGGCTACGATCCGACTTTTTATACTATTCTAAGAATCTAGTATATAAATTTCTAATATCATATCTTTTTGCTAATTCTTTTAATTTAACACTTCTTTCTTCTCTATCTTGTAATTCTGTAGCTAATATAATTGCATTTGTCATATCTTCAATTTCAAATTTATGAATTTTCCATTTTTGTCCATGTTCCTTATCATAATATTCCTCAACTCTAGAAGATTTAATTAGTAAATTCCATTGCCAACTTGTAAATTCATCAAAAGGAGGCATTAATTGATGGATAACTGGAGTTCCCATACTCATACTTTCTAGAACTGGCATTCCAAATCCTTCAGTCCCACTAGGAACAATAACATAATCCATAGCTCCATAGAATGCAAATATATATTCCCTGGAATTATATCCAAATTCCGCAACAAGTCGGAGGCCAAGCGGTCTTAGGAAGACAACGGCAATCCGCAACTCCT